>JACROS010000052.1:29933-53483 GCA_016214325.1 Candidatus Omnitrophota bacterium
CAGGATGATGAATTTATAGCGCCAATTCAAAAAAGCAGCATTTTTAGTGTATTTTCAAGGTTGGCTCATTTTGTTCATGATGCGGATATCCGAGTGCATTTTACTGTTTTGGCAATTTTATTAAACGTGCCGATTGTTCCGCTTTTTGTTTACGCGGCGTATTTTAATGTTTGGTATATACTAAAGATAATGTTAGAATATATAAAAGGTAAAAACAGCTAAAAGAGGTAAAATATGAAATTAATTATCCAGATTCCTTGTTACAATGAAGAGAAAACACTCCCTTGTGTAATTAGCTCTCTGCCGCATAAAATTGACAATATTGATAGTATTGAAATATTAGTAATTAATGATGGCAGCACGGATAATACTATAAAAGTTGCTAATGAGCTTGGCGTGCAACATATTCTGGATCTACATTATCATCATGGTTTGGCTCAGGTTTTTCGTAAAGGCCTGGAGAGGTCTTTAGAATTGGGAGCAGATATAATTGTTAACACTGATGGCGATAATCAGTATAAGGGGCAGGATATTCCAAGGTTAATTGAGCCTATAATCAGAAAAAAAGCTGAAATGGTAATTGGGTGCAGAAATATTTCTGAAATAAAACATTTTTCTTTTGGAAAGAAGATTCTTCAGAAATTCGGCAGCTATATTGTCAGAAGGTTTTCTAAAACTAATATACCTGACACAACTAGCGGGTTTCGCGCCTATTCAAGAGATGCAGCCTTGCGTCTAAACGTTTTTTCTACGTATACTTATACCTTAGAAACTATTATTCAGGCAGGAAGAAAAGAAATTCCATTGGCGCATATTGGTATTGAAACTAATCCTAAGCTGAGAGAATCTCGTTTAATCAAAAGCATTCCTTCCTATGTGATCAGGTCCGTTGTAACTATCTTGCGAATTTATTTAATGTATGAGCCTATGAAGTTCTTTGTGAAATTCGGTGCTTTGTTCCTTGCTGGAGCATCAGTGCTTGGGATGAGGTATCTATATTTTTTCTTTTTGGGCCCTAAACGAAGCGGCCATATCCAGTCTTTGATTCTTGCTTTAATTCTGACTGTTATAGGAGTGCAGTTAATCTTCACTGGATTCCTAGCAGATATTATTGCTGCCAACAGAAAACTTGCCGAAGATATCTTGTATCGGCAGAAAAAACAACAGTTAAAAAGTTAGTGAGAAACACGAGGATTCTTTTAATCAGCAGAAAGTTTCCGCCTTCAGTTGGCGGGATGGAAATATACACTAAGAATTTTGTAGATAGCTTAAAAAAATCTTACAGTGTTGATACAATCCTTCTTTCGAAAAACCAGTTGCATTTATTCTGGTTCTTTCCGTTTGCTTTAATTAAATCATTTCTTTTGAATATATTTAACCGGTATGATGTTATTTATATTGCTGATGCCTTGCTTTCTCCTTTGGGGTTAGTATTAAAGGTTTGTTTTAAACCTAGAATTTTTGTTACAGTGCATGGATTGGATATAACTTTTAAGAATTGGTTATATCAAATGGTTGTGCCAAGATGTGTCTCTAGGTTTGATAAGGTTATTTGTGTAAGTTTAAATACCTTGGCTGAATGCCTAAAAAGAGGTGTTCCGGAGAAGATTTGCACTTTTATTCCAAATGGAGTAAATATATTTGAATTTTACTCTTTATTATCACGACGGGAAATTGAAAGTGAAATAAAAAACAAGATAGGAATTGATCTTTCAGGGAAAAAGGTGATTCTAACAACCGGAAGATTAATTAAGCGCAAAGGAGTAGATTGGTTTATTAATAATGTGTTTAAAAACCTTCCTAAGGAATATATTTATTTGGTTTTAGGAGATGGGCCTTTAAAATTAAATATTCAAAGATTGATCAAGGAATTGAACTTAGAAGAAAGAGTTTTTGTATTGGGAAGAGTTAATCAAGATGTTTTAATTATGCTCTATAATTATGCTTATGTTTTTGTAATGCCGAATCAAAGGATTAAGGATGATCCTGAAGGTTTTGGTATTGTGGCAATAGAGGCAGCAAGCAGCGGTTTGCCGGTAGTTGCTAATGACGTTGATGGTGTTAACCAGGCAGTATTAAATGGTAAAACCGGATGGCTGGTGGAGTACAATAATATAAAATTATTTTTAGACAAAATAATAAATATTGGATTAAAAAGAGAAGACGTGCGTAGTCAGGCAAAGATTTTTTCGTGGGATTTAGTAATTGAAAAGTACAAAAGTTTAATTAATTCTAATTAATATGAGATATAAAAGAGTGATGTTGTTGCGTCCTGAATATAAGCAGTCTCATTATGAATATGTGGGGTTGCCTACCGGCTTGGGTTATATTTCTGAGTCATTGGCTAAAAATAATATTGTGCAGGAAGTGGTTGATATGCTTTTGGGGTATGATTATGCATGTCTTAAAGAGCGTATAATTGTTTTTAAGCCTGATTTGATTGGTATAAACATGATGAGTTTTCGTTTTAAAGATCACTATGCTCTTTTAGAAAAGATAAAGAAAGACTTTCCTGGTGTACACATAGTTGCTGGTGGGCCGCATATTTCTTCTTTTCGGGAAAAGGCGCTGTCGGAATCTTCTGCTATTGACTATGGAGTTGTTATGGAGGGAGAAGAGGCATTAATTGAGTTATGCCGTAGCGATATGGAGATTAATAGTATAAAAGGGATTCTTTATCGAAAGGAAGGTACTATTATTTATACTGGTGACAGGCCCTTTCGCCTGGACCTTGATAATGTGGATTTTCCGAGGTATCAATATTTTGAAATAAATAAATATCCTAAATTTATTTCTTTGGTTACAAGCAGAGGTTGTCCGCATAGCTGTATTTTTTGCCCTGTTCAACTTACTATTGGTAAGAAATTAAGGGTACGTTCAGCTGGTTCTGTTTTAAATGAGGTTGACTATTGGTACAAAAAAGGTTTAAGAGTTTTTAATATTGTTGATGATAATTTCGCTTTTAATAAGAAAAGGGTGCTTGAAATTTGTGCAGGTATAAAAGAAAAAGGTTTTAAAGATTTAGTTTTAAGTTGCCGTAATGGCATTCGTGCTGATACCGTTGATAGAGAGGTCCTTTTGGCGATGCGTGAAGCTGGTTTTAATTATCTTGCTTTTGGGGTGGAAAGCGCAAGCGAAAAGATGCTAAAAATAATAAAAAAAGGCGAAAGCCTTAAAGACATAGAGCAAGCAGTAAAGGACGCGTGCGAACTGGGTTTTATGGTTACTTTATTTTTTATTGTCGGACTTCCTTATGAAACAGAACAAGATGTAAAAGAGTCTTTAAGGTTTGCCGTAAAGTATCCTGTTTTTGATGTAAGATTCTATAATCCGATGCCTTTTCCTGGCACAGAACTTTACCAGTGGGTTAAATCTAACGGTTATTTTAACAAGAATACTGAGGATTTTCTGAACGCATCTTCACATTGGGTTAATCGCCCGATATTTTTTACTCCTGAGTTGTCAAATTCAAAAAGGATAAAACTATTTAAGAGGCTGAATCAGCGTTTGAAAAAACATACCTTATCAACTAAGTTAAGGTTTTCGCAGGATATTAAAAAACTTTTTAATGATCTTGGTATTCCTCCTTTTTTTAGTACGATTTTAGCAAGGTTGTATTATGAGCCTATTTTTCAAACCTTAGTCATTGAGTCTGGCTTTGCGCATAAACTGAAGAATTTTTTAGGAAAGAAAAAGCAGAAATGAAGATTTTTACGATTACCATGACTCCGATAAATCCGCCTTATGATGATGCGGCTAAGAATATTGCGGTAGGAATTTCTGAGAGGATAAAGAAACATCATTTTACTTTTATTTCAGCTGCTGGAAAGAGTTTTAGTTTAGGCGAAAACGTTTCTTTTGAATTTTCTCCTTTTCAGGGGCCTGGCAGGCATAAAATGAGCTTATTGCAAAAGATTTACATATTTTTTATTTCTGTTTTTAGAATTTCTAGAATTGATTGTTTTCAGTTCTTCTTTAACCCCCAGACATACTTTTCTTTTGTTTTTAGAATAATCGTTTCTTGTTTTAAGAAATATTCTGTGCAGATTGTTACTTCTGTGCATAGTTTGATTGTAAATAATCAAGAGAATAAAATTAGCAAGCTGTTTTTTGCAGATAGTGTGGTGGTTATGTCTGATTTTGCAAAAGAGCGGTTGAATTTATTGGGTGTTAGAAATGTGAAGAGAATTTATCCAGGGGTTGATTTAAAACGGTTTAATCCGGATGGATTACCAAAAGTTGAATTTAATTGTAAAAATATAATTTATCCGGGAACATATAGAGTTCTAAGCGATTATTACTCACTTTCTGATTTTCTTCAGATAGCCTTAAAAGTTGTTGATAAAGTTGCTGGTGTAAAGTTTGTCATGGCCTGTAGGATTAGAACAAGAAAAGAAATGCGTTTAGAAAATGAGTTCCGCAAGTTGGTAGAAAATGCCGGACTTAGCAAAAACTTTGTTTTTATAGGAACATCTCCTGATATGCCGGGCTTATTTAATAATAGTGCTCTTGGAGTATTTCCTTTAAGAGAACCAATGACTGGTATTCTTGAGATTCCTTTGGTTATGCTTGAGTTGTCTTGTATGGAAAAACCGGTTGTTTATAATAATATACCTGGTTTTAATGAATTGGCTGAGAAAAATATTGGTGTAATGTTGAAAAATTGTTCTCCTCAGGCATATGCGGATGAAATATTGCTCTTGTTAACTAGCGATAGTTTAAGAGAAGACATTGGTAAAAAATCAAGGGAAGCTGTGTTGAAATATTTTGATATGGATTTAACAGCAAAAGAATTCGCACAAATTTATGATTCTTTTAAAAGGAGCAGCAATGCTAGATGACGTTCGTTTTATTATCCACAAAGATTATCCTGTGGATGTAAACACGAGAGATATTTTGTTTAAGATGTCTCAGATTGAGGAAGTGGTTAAGCCGGTAGTAGCGCTTCCTGATGTCCATTTTAAATATTCGTATCATACTCCGACTGGTGTTGTTGTTTTAACAAAGAACAAGATTATTCCCAAATTTGTTAATGCTAATTGCGGCATGAGTTTTGTAGTTACGCCTTTTTTTGTTAAAGATTTAAATCAGCCTAGGATGGACAGGATCTTTACTTATTTAAGAGAGAAAATATCTGTAACTACTCGAACCAAGCCAGTAATTTTACCTAGTGATTTAAGGCAGATTGTAAAAGAAGGGGCTGGTTGGGTTGTTGATAAATTCGGGATTAACCCTGCTAATCTGCTCAATTTCGAAAATGAAGGATCTCTTCTTAAAAATGATTATAGAAGCATTGAGGAAATTGTTTCTTATTTACCAGCTTCTTGCCAGGAGATTGGCCTTTATAGCATGGGTGTTTTGGGGTATGGAAATCATTTTGTTGAATTGCAGAAGGTGGGTGAAGTGATAGATGATGATATTTGTCTAAGATTTGGGATTGCTAAGGATCAGCTTTGTTTTATGTTACATAGTGATTCGCGTGCATTTGGACAAGCAATCTTTGATTTTTATTCAAAAAAGGCAAAGAAATTATTTGGCCTGCAACAGTTATATAAGAAGTGGCATTATAATTTATTGTCTTGTGAATATTTGCCTCATAGCGTAAAGGCTCTAATAGAGTCTACTAATCGAGGTTTAAATCGTGCAAAGTCAGTTTTTTATTGGAAAGCCGACTTTTTTAATAAAAAGAAAAAGATTAATTTTCAAGCTATTGATTTAAATTCAAAAGAAGGTATTGCCTATTTAACTTCTACTTATTGTGCAATTAATTTTGGATATGCTAACAGGGCTTATATTGCTTCGGTAATCAGAGATGCTTTTATAAATGTTTATGGAATTGATAAACTAGATTTAAGAATTCTTCACGATGGAAATCATGATGCCTTGCAGATTGAGAATATTAATGGCAACGATTTTGTTGTGCATAGAAACGGAGCAAGCCGGGCATTTCCTACAAAATATTATCCTAAACATCCTGTTTTTTCTTATACTGGGCAACCCGTGTTGCTGCCGAGTTCTTTAGGAAATCCATCATATTTATGTGCGGCAAAACAAGGCAGTATTGCTTCTCATTATTCTTCTTGCCACGGTACTGGAAGGGTTGTTGATAGGGGTGAGGCCAGGCAAAAATTTAAGGCAAAAAACGTTTTTGATGATTTAGACCGAAAAGGTATGAAAATTTATGATTATGGAAAAGGCTATACAGCTGAAGAAGCTCCGGGTGCATTTAAAGATATTGAGAAAATTAAAGAAGTAATAATTGAGCACGGCATTGCAACTCCTGCTGCAAAACTTTATCCTTTAGCTGCCTTAAAAGGATGGAGATAAAATGATTATTGTGTTTTGCGGGTTAGATGGTTCAGGGAAAACTACTCTTGCAAATGAAGCCATAGTTTTTATTAACAGCCAGAATAATAAAAAAGCAATTTATCGGCATTTAATTAAGGATTCTTTTTATTATAAATTATTGCATTCATTTATTGCCAAGATAAGTCCAGGATCGAAAAACATCCTTGAAAAAGGTCTGCGAGAAGAAGAAAATAAAATACGAGGATTTATTGTGAAGTTATTAAAGAAAGCTTTGTTATTGTTAAATCTTGTTTCATTTAATATTAGGTTTTATTTCTATAAAAAGAGTAAGCATAAAAACGTCATTTGTGATAGGTATTTTTATGATGATTTAGTTCAAATGGAGTATTTGAATGTTGCAGGATGTGCTTTTAGGAAGTTTTTTAGTTCACTTATATTAAAGCCGGATTTAGTTTTCTTTTTAGAAGTTAATCCAGAGATAGCTATGGTTAGAAAGCCAGAGTATGATACAGATTATTTTAAAAATAAAAGTAAGCTGTATTCACAATTTTTTAAGAAAGTAGATGCTGTGATTGTCCCTATGCAGGGCTTGGTATTAAATAAACAAATAATTTTATCGGGGTTAAGAGGGTTATTTAACCAAAATTATGTTTCGTAAAGCTATTAAATTAGGCTTTATCTTTGTAGTTACAATGATTTTTGTTTTTTATTTGAAGAATAACTACCATCAGATAAAATCCATTTTTAATATAAAGCCTTGGTATTTGTTTCTAATTGTTGCTTTAAATTTCTTAAACAAGCTTATGGTAGGGTATAAAACAAAGAGAATTATGGAGAGCTTTAAGATTAAGCTTTCCTTCATAGAATGGCTTGGCTCATCCATAATTGTTAACTTTTATAATTACCTTGCTCCTAAAAGCGGAACGGCAGTAATTGGAGTTTATTTTAAAAATAAGCACTCTTTAAATTATTCAAAATATATGGGAATAGTTTTAACCTCATCATTAGTAACGGTGTTTACTTTGGGGTTGTTTGGTTTTGCTGCAGGAATCTATTTATTTCTTTCGAGTTTCCAAAACTTAGTTTTTGTTATATTGTTTTTTATTTTGTTAATGCTTACGCCGCTTATTTTATTTTTCTTTCCGCGTATTTACTTTGCAAGAAAGCATGTGTTTAAGATTATTAATAAAGTTCTTAGGGGTTGGCACATTTTACGTAAAGACAAGAAGATGCTTTTTTTACTTTTTGTTTTAGATTTAGGAGTTTTGTTTACGCTTGCTTTTAGGTATTATATTTTATTTAAAATATTTTCTATTAATGCAACTATGGTTAAGTGCATTCTTATTGCTCCTTTAAACATGCTTATGCATTTTGCCACATTTGTTCCCGGCGGTTATGGAGTAAAAGAAGCAGCAGTTGGAATTGTTTCAAGATTGGTGGGTTTAGGTTTCGACAGGGGAGTTTTAACGACTCTAGGAGATAGGGTAGTGAATATGGTAATTTCATTTATCTTAGGCCCAATTTTTAGTCTCTTACTCTTTAAGCATATATTTGTTTCAAAAAAAGAGGTGACAGAAAATGAGTAACAAAATTTCTGCTTTGCTGATTTTTTTATTTTTTTCTCTTTTTTATTCGTTATTTTCAATCGGGCATTTTGGCGGTGATGGTTATGGAGATTACTTAACTGCAGAGAGCCTTGTGCTTGACCAGAACCTATCTTTATATGACAGGCCAAATGATCCGGATGAGCTTAATTACTTATTAAATGTAGGCGCCTCTGGAAGAGATGGCAAAATTTATAGTTCTCGCTCAGGCATAGGAATGCCGGTTATTTTATCATTGTTTTATTTTCCTGGGCACGTTGCCTCGCGTTTTCTTAAAAGTATCCCGCATGACTATATTACAATGTTTTTTGTTTCTTTTGCAAATCCGATTTTATCAGCTTTTGTTTGTTTATTTGTTTTCCTTATTGCTTTGACTATTGGTTTTAATAAAAGGTTATCTGCATCTTTAAGTTTTATTTATGGCTTGTCAACAATGGCTCCTATATATACAAGAACTGGTTTTGCTGAGCCAGCAGTAACTTTATTTCTACTTTTGGCAGTTTATTTCATGATTAAGTTTAATAATAGCCTAAAAATGCTGTTTTTGTTGCTTTCTGCAGTTGCTTTTAGTTTTTCATTTGCTATTAAGCCAAACGCCGCTATTTTTATGCCTTGTTTTTTGTTTTACTTAGGATGGAGTTTATATGATGCAAAATTAGAATTTAGAGAAAAATTAAGAATGTTTATTTTGTTTGTAACTATTTCTGCTGTTTTATTTTCTACTATAATGTTATTTAACTGGTATATTTATGGAAGTATTTTTAAATTTGGCGGCATTGATGCTGTTCACGCGGGTGTACGTATGGCTGAGTCCAATCATTTCTTAAAGGGCATCTATTATTATTTATTTAGCACGGGCAAGGGGTTATTTTTATTTAATTTGCCGTTAGTATTGTCATTTGCATTTTTAAAAAATACTCCTAGAGAGAGAAGAAAAGAAGTTGTTTTTTTCATTTTAATTTTCTTGGTTAATTTGCTATTTTTTGTAAAGTCTTTTCGCAGAGGGTCATTGTTTAGCTGGGGGCCGAGATATTTGTTGCCATCGATTCCTGTTCTGGTATTGTTGCTGGGAGTTATGTTTTATAACTACGCGAAGTTATTTAGAAAGATTGTTTTATTCTTTTTTTCTGCAGCAGGGGCATTGGTTATGCTCCCGTGTCTTTTTATTAATCAGTCTAAATTTTATTTTTTTGTAAAAGAGCGTCTTGGAATTGATGAATATTTAATTAACTTTATTCCTGACCTTTCGCCTATTCTTGGTGCTTGGAAGATGTTTATTTCAAAGATTAGTTTTAAATTGTTTCATGTCAGCCAGCAATTTGTTTATAACCCAGATTATAAGCTTATTTCTCCTGTGGCTGCAAAGATGGATGGTTACAATAATTTTGACTTTTGGTTTATTAAGATTGTTAATCTTGCGCCAAAATATAATTTTGTATTGATTTTTGTTTTGATATTCATGTTAGCATTGATGGTTATGAGCTTGTATTTTTTAATAAAACGACTTAGTAAATAAATGAGAATAAGTATAATTGTTGTAAATTATAATGGAAAAGAATTATTAGCAAAATATTTGCCTTCACTTCTGGCGGCTGCAAATAAGTCTAAATATCAATGTAGTGTCGGTGTGATTGATAATCTTAGCACGGATGGCAGTGTTGATTTTATTCGGAATAACTTTTTAAGTGTTGAGGTGTTTTTGAGCCAGAAAAATGAAGTTATTTGTTCATACAATGCTGTTTTGGAGAGAATTTCAAGTGATATAGTGATTATGCTTAACAATGACATAGAGGTAAAAGATGATTTTGTAGATTATTTAGTTGAGCACTTTAATAAACAGGATGTTTTCTTTGTTGCTCCCAGAATACTTAATTTTGATAATAGCTACAATGGAGGGAAGTCTTATTTAAAATTTTCATTAGGTTTATTAAAATGTATTGTTGATGAAAAGAATTCATTAAACCCTGGATATACTGATTGTATAGGAACAGGGGCTTTTAGAAGAAGCACTTTTGTGGAGTTGGGAGGTTTTGATAGATTATATCTTCCTGGAATCTGGGAGGAGGTAGATCTTTGTTACAGGGGCTTGTTAAGTGGTAAAAGGGGTGTATATGAGCCTAGAAGTATTATTTGGCATCAAGATTCTATAACATTTAATAAGATGTATGGCAGAAAGAAGAAGGCTGTCCTTGCTCATAGGAATATGTTTTTATTTATTTGGAAAAACATCTTTGATTTTAAATTAATTTTGCAGCACATATTATTTTTGCCATTCCGTTTAATTTATTCACTAATAACTGGAAAAAATGAATTGTTTATAGGTTTTATGCAGGCGCTGGCGTATTTACCAGTTTTAACTAAAGAGCGGGCAAGTGGTAGAGAAAATTTGAAGCTTAGGCGATTAAGGGATCGGGATATTATTAAATGAAAATAGTTATTTTAACAAGCGATATTTTAGACGGCAGGATAGTGTGTGAAGAGCTTGTTGCGGCTAAGAGAAATATTAACGCAATTATATACGAAAGAAAAAAGAAAAATATAAAAACAAAGATTAAATTATTATTGATGTATTTAAGTGGAAAGCTGGGAATTTACAAATTTGAGAGTGTCAGCCGTAGAAATAAGGACATAGTCGTTAAGGATACGGATAATATTAACTCTGCTGAAAATATCGATTTATTGGCTAGGATTTCTCCAGATTTAATTATTGTTGTAGGAACAGGAAAGTTAAAAAGAGAAGTTTATTCAAAGGCGAAGCTTGGTGCAATAAATTTGCACACAGGAATTTTGCCATTTTATCGCGGAGCTGATTCTGAGTTTTGGGCTCTTTTTAATAACGAGCCAGAAATGGTTGGGGTAACTATACATTTTATCGATGATGGGCTTGATTCCGGAGATATTATTCTTCAGCAAAAACAGGTTGTTGAGCCAGGAGACAGCTATCGAACTTTGAGAAGGAAAAATACTTATTTAGGGTCAAAAAAAATAAATGAAGCAGTTTCATTGCTTGAGTCTGGCAGCTATTGTAGGTTAAAACAAAATGATTTATGGGCTAATAAATATTTTTCCGCAACCATTGAAGATATTAAGAAGCTCGATTCTAGAAAAAGGGCCTGGAAAAATAGAGCTTGGAAGCTGAAGTCCTTTGTGCAGAAAGATCTTTCTGCACAGGAAATTGTTGCAAAAACTCCTCAGATAGAGCTAATGCATGGAGTAGGTTCTTGTTTTTCCGGCTTGTTTTGTTTGAGAATTGATGCTGATGAGTATCATAAAGATACATTTCCAGAATTTATGAAGTTGTTTGAGAGGCATGGTAAGTGTGTAAGTATTTTCTTTAATGCTCACTCGTTCTTAAATGAGAAAAGCTCAATCTTAGACTGCAAAGGCATAGGCATTGACATTCAATCTCACGGATTTTATCATTATACGTATAAAGATTATATGAGTAACCGTTATAATATTCATAGGGCAAAATTATTCTTCGAAGGTTTGGGCATCGATACAAAAGGTTTTGTTTCACCGCATGGAAAGTGGAGTAAGGCTTTAATGCAGGCTCTGGAAGATGAGGGATATGAATATGCTTCTGAATTTGCTTATGATTATTTAGGTTTGCCGACTTATCCTTATATGGGCAGGCGCATTTCAAAGGTTCTTGAAATACCTGTTTTTCCAGTGGCTCCAGAATTATTTTTCCAGAACAAAACTGATGTAGATGAAAAAGACGTTTTTAACTATTATAAATCTGTGATTGATAGAATTGATTCTTGTGCTTTGCCGATTATTATTTATGCGCATACTGGAATTTATAAGCAGATTCCAGGAATCTTAATGGATTTATTAGATTATGCTTTGTATAATAAGAAATTACGTCCTGTAAATATGACTGATTTGTGTTATTATTGGAAGAATAAAGAGAAGTGTTTTAGCGAATTATCCATTAATAGAAAAGAGATAAAAATACCAGAGATTGATTTACTGGGAAAATCTGTAAGAGTTGATTGCGCATCAAGGTTAAAGGGCCTATTAAAAGAATTAGTTGATTTTGAGCGCTTAACTCCTGATCAAGAGTTGGTTTGTTCTCAACCAAGAAGATTTGCTAAAAGGTTTTTGAGAAAATTGCTGTAACAAGGGAGGATAGATGAATTTAAATTATAAAAATAAGCGTGTTTTAGTTACCGGAGCAGATGGTTTTATGGGATCGCATTTGTGTGAGCGTTTGCTTCAAGAAGGAGCGAGGGTTTCTTGTTTTGTCAGGGGCAATTCAATTACCGGGACAACCAGATATGAGTTAAAAAACATTAAACATTTAGAAAATAAAGTTGAGGATATCCTAACTGGTAATATTGCCAGCCTTGATGCAGTGGATCTTGTAATTAAGAACCGCCCGGAAATAATTTTTCATCTGGCTGCTGATGCTTATGTGCCCAATTCTTTTGAACATCCTATTGAGGTTATGGAGACGAATGTTATTGGGACATTAACCATGCTTCATGCGGTAAAAGACGGCAAAGGTATCAAGCGTATTGTTTGCACATCATCAAGTGAGATTTATGGCATGACTATGAATGGCTCTATTGATGAAGAGCATCCGTTGTATCCTTCGTCGCCTTATGCGGCAAGCAAGGTTGCTGCAGACAGGTATTGCTATTCTTATTGGAATACTTATAGGCTTCCGATTGCAATTATTCGTCCATTTAATACTTATGGCCCGCGTCACACTTATGATGTGGTGCCTAAATTTATTAATTTGGCCTTAGAAAATAGAACTTTGACTGTGCATGGCACAGGAAATCAGTCTAGGGATTTTACTTATGTAGATGACATGATTGATGCTTTCTTAATCATGGGCAGCCATAAGAATGCCGTCGGTAAAGCAATTAACTTTGGCACAGGGAAAGCAATTACTATTAATTATATTGCAAAAAAGATTAAGGAACTGTCTAATAGTAACTCTAAGATTGTACATGTAAGAGAAAGAATGTCTCAGGTTCCAAAGCTTTTGTGTAACTATTCGTTAGCCAAGAAGCTTTTTGGTTGGCGTCCAAAGATTTTTATTGATGAAGGTTTAAGGAGAAATATTGAATGGGTAAAATTAAATCTCAAAAGTTAACAGACGCGTATATTCATCCAACTGCAATAATATCCCCAACAGCCAAGATAGGAAAAGGAACCAAGATTTGGGCCTTTGTGCAAATTGGTGACAACGCAAAGATTGGAAAAAACTGTGTTGTGGGAAACGGAGCGTATGTTGATAGAAACGTTTTGGTGGGTAACAATGTTAAAATTCATAACAAAGCTTTGCTTTATGATGGTTTGATTGTTGAAGATAACTGTTTTATCGGGCCGGGAGCTTGTTTTACTAATGATAAACATCCTTGTTTTAATAAAACGCGCTGTCTTAAGGGTGTGTCGTGGCGTTTAAGAAAAGGTGCGAGCGTGGGGGCAAATGCTGTTATTTTGCCAGATATTAATATTGGTTTTAATGCTGTTATTGGGGCTGGTTCAGTAGTGACTAAAAGTGTTGCAAGCGGAGTCTTGGTTTGTGGTAATCCGGCAAGGCCTGTAAAAAAATCACGGAGAAAATAATGTTAGGTGCAAAAATTAATATTAGCCCTGTAGAATCAGCAAGTGGATGGATGTTAAATTCGGGAATTCAATCTGAGCAAGGAGGAGTTCACTCTTGGTTTGATTTAAATTCTAAGGAGTATGCTTATATATATTCGGAAATCACAGGGTATGCCATTACAACCTTTTTGTTTTTGCATAAAATATATAAGCAAGATATTTATTTGAACCGTTCAATAAGCGCTGCTGAATGGTTAATTGCCAACGCGCTTTCTCCGTGCGGGGGAGTAAAAACGCGTTTATTTGATGATGATAATCTGGCCGACAAAAATTATTCATTCTCAGGCGAGAATATTTTTTCTTTTGATACGGGGATGGCTCTTTATGGGATGGTATGCTTGTATAAAACGACAGCAGAACTAAAATATTTGGATGCGGCAAGAAAAATGGCTAATTTCCTGGTTGACCGAATGCAGAATAGAGACGGTTCATTTGCGCCAGTTTATAGCGCCGGGGATAATAAGATAGTGCAATCTTTTGACAAGTGGTCAAATCAACCAGGGGCTTTTCTTACAAAAGCCTGTATGGGCCTTATTGAGCTGTTTAGGTTAACAAAGGAAGATAAATTTAAGAAGTCAGCTTTAGCACAGGCAGAATTTGCTTTAAATATGCAGGATAGCTCTGGTAGGTTTATTACTAACCAGGCTGATAACACTACGCATCTGCACCCGCATTCTTATTCTGGAGAGGGTTTTTTATATCTTGGGGTATTGCTTAAGAACGATAAATATATTGATGCGGCAAGAAAATCTGTGGAATGGTCGTATGAGCATCTAAGCGAAAAGGGTATAAACGAAGTTTTTAATTCCAAAACTCAGTCTTTTAATGATTTTCAGCGCACTGATATATTGGCGCAGGTTTTAAGGTTGGGTTTAATTTTTTCGTTATCAAAAAACAAAATTGATTCATTGAGAGAGCATCTTTTGCGTTTCCAGTATCGTGGTGATAATTTAAAACAATTTGGTGGATTCTTGTATAGCAAAAAAGACCAGCATATTAATTCATGGTGCACGATGTTTAGTTTGCAGGCTTTGGCGATTTATGAAGATAATCGCTTAATTGGGAAGAATAAAGAATTGGAATTATTGATTTAGGAGAAACATCTTGAAAAAGAAATTTTGCATAATATATGGCACCAGGCCGGAGATTATAAAACTTAGCCCGCTTATTCGTTTATTTGAGAAAAGAAAGATTTCTTTCTTTTGTATTCATACCGGGCAGCATTATTCCTACGATATGGACAGGGTATTTTTTAAGGAACTTGGTTTAGCTGAGCCAAAATATCAGTTAAATATCCGTTCAAAAGCGCCTTACCGGCAAGGCTTGCATACGGGCCAGATGTTGATAGAACTAGAGAACATTCTGTTGGATGAGTTGCCTTATTGCGTAATTGTGCAGGGTGATACAAATAGCGTTCTTTCCGGGGCGCTGACTGCTGAAAAGATTTCAACTACCGAGAGCTACACTGGTTTTCATATTAAGGTTGCGCATGTAGAAGCCGGTTTGCGCAGCTTTGACCGTTTGATGCCTGAGGAGACCAATCGCTTTATTGCGGATCACCTTTCAGATTTTCTTTTTACCCCCACAAAGAACGAGAAAGACATTTTGTTGCGTGAAGGCGTGCCGAAGAATTGGATCCATGTGACCGGAAATACAATTGTAGACGCAGTAAAACAATCAATTAGGATTGCCGGTAAAAAAAGTAAAATTCTTGAGGAATTTTGTTTAAAACAGGATCAGTATATGCTTTTAACATTGCATCGGCAAGAAAATGTTGACTCAAGAAAAATATTTGCTGATATTCTTTGCGGGATTGATAAGGTGGCAAGATCAGCAAAGCTTCCTGTTGTTTTCCCGATGCATCCGCGTACCGCAAAGATGCTTGAACATTTTTCTCTAAAGTTACCCGAAAAAGTAATAGTTGTCCGGCCAGTTGGTTTTCTTGATTTTTTGTGGCTTGAGCAAAATGCCAAACTTATTTTAACTGATTCCGGAGGCGTTCAGGAGGAAGCCTGTATTCTGCAGGTGCCTTGTGTGACGCTGCGTAATAACACTGAAAGGCCGGAGACTGTAAAAGTAGGCGCTAATGTTATTTCCGGAACAAAGCCTGAAGCTATTTTAAGAGCAGCTTTAAAAATGATTAAACGTAAAAGAAACTGGAAAAATCCTCTTGGTAATGGCAGGGCTTCAGAATTAATTCTTAACGTGCTTTTAAAATCATAATGAAGATTTTATTTTATGTTTATCCTTGGGCATTTCAGTCTCCAGGCGGTGGAGAAATTATGCTTTTAAAAACAAAGGAATCCTTAGAAAAAAATGGGGTTGAGGTAAAACTTTTTAATCAATGGGAAGATCGGATTAGTGATTTCGATGTTTTGCATGTATTTGGGAGCGTTAAAGATTGCCTTGGTTTAATGGAAGCGGCAAAAAGCCAAAAGGCAAGGATTGTGCTTTCTCCTATATTTTGGTCAACTTTACAGAGAGCTATACATGAATATGGGAGCTTTGATTATAAAATCAAAATGGTTTTACGGCATATAATTAAAGTTGTTTTTCCTATAGTTAAATCTTCACGTAGGAAAATGCTAGAGGTTGCAGATGTTGTTGCCCCTAATTCAGCTTCGGAGGCAAGGCAGGTTGCTAGATTATTTGCTATCAATAAATCTAAAATGAAGGTTGTGCCTCTAGGAGTTGATGAAAGGTTTTCGCTAGCCACGCCTAATGAATTCTTAAGCAAGTATAAGATTAATGATTTTGTTTTGTCAGTAGGGAGAATTGAGCCTAGAAAGAATCAGCTTAACCTAATTAAGGCGGTTAAGGAAACTGGACTAAGGCTGGTAATTATCGGGGATCCTGTTACTGGTTACGAAGATTATTATAATAAATGTAAGGCTCTGGCAGGTAGTAATGTTTTATTTATTAATAGGCTGCAGCATGAGGATTCGTTGTTGGCTTCGGCTTATGCGGCTTGCAGTGTTTTTGTGCTCCAGGGTTGGTTTGAAACTCCGGGATTAGTAGCACTTGAGGCCGGGCTAGCTGGAGCAAGGTTAGCAGTAACAAATGGCGGTTCAACTCGGGATTATTTTGAAGATTTTGTAGAATATCTAAATCCTGCTTCTTGGTGTTCGATTCGTAAAGCAATAATGAATGCTTTAAAGAAAGAAAAGTCAGACGAGCTTAAGAAGCATATCTTGAATAACTTTCTATGGGAAAAGGTAGCCGAAGAAAACATTAAACTTTATAAGGGTCTTTTTATATAATTAGCCAAATTATATGAGATATGTTTTTAAAAATAAATTCTATGCTATCTTTTTTTATATTTTTGATTTTATCGGTTCTGTTGTATTTCTTCCGGGCAGGCTGATTCATAAAAGAAACTTAGTAAGAAATCCTAAGAATATCCTTATCATCCGATTAGACCATATCGGTGATGTTGCTGCTGCTACTTCGGTGCCGCACAATTTAAAAATTGCCTACCCTGAAGCAAGAATTACTTTTCTTGTCAGCAGTTCTTCAGCAGGCCTTCTTTTGAACAATCCTTACATTAATGAAATGATTTGTTTTGATGCTCCTTGGTTTAGCCGGGGTAAGAAAAATATTAATAGCTGGGCTGTATTCTGGAAACTTGTCAAAGAATTAAAGAAGGTAAATTTTGATCTTGGTTTTGATTTAAGAGGAGATTTTCGTCATATCATTTTGATGTGGCTTGCCAGAGTTAAATTCAGGGTAAGCTATGGGGTAACCGGAGGAGGCTTCCTTTTAAGTATTCAGGGGCATTATCATAAAAATTTAAATGCGCTTGATAAAAACCTGTATCTTTTAGAGAAATTAAACATCAAGCTTATTATCCGTAAGCAAGAGCTTTTTCTTTCAAATGAAGAAGTTAGGCAGGTGGATGATTTTCTCTCTTCGAACAATCTGAATCAGGTAAAGTTTTGTATTGTTCATCCGGTTGCTGGTTACACGTCGAAAAACTGGCAGGAAGATAAATTTGCAGTACTGATCTCCAAGCTTTATAAAGAGCTTAAGGTGAGTGTTATTTTAGTAGGTTTAGATAATGACAGGGATATTGTTGAACATATGATTGCCATTTCTGGGGTTCCAGCTATAAATATCGCCGGAAAAACTTCTCTTAGGTTTTTAATTGCGCTTATACAAAGAGCTAATCTTTTTATTGGAGTTGATTCTGGCCCGAGCCATATTGCAGCTGCTCTTGATAAGCCGACGCTAATTTTATACAGTGGTACAAATCAGGCTCAAGAATGGGCACCTAAAGGAAATCAGGTGATTATTATTCAAAAGGATGTTGCTTGCAAGTCTTGCGAAAAACCAGAGTGCCATATTAAGACTTGTATGGAGTTAATTTCTGTAGAAGAAGTTTTTGATGTGGCAAAGAGTATGTTTTTATCGGAGGCTCAGTAATTATGCGTATAGGTTTTGACGCAAGAATGATTACCCATCCGGGTATTGGCACTTATATTAGAAATCTGCTTTCTGCGATGACCCAGCAGCTTAAAAGTGAAGAGCTGGTGCTCTTTGGAGAAGCGGATAATTTGTTTGAATATAAGAACGCAACTATAATAGAGTACAAAGTCGGTATTTATAGTTTTAAGGAGCTGTTTTCTAACCCATATAAAGGCCACGACCTTGATCTAGTGCATGTTCCGCATTTTAATGCCCCGCTTGCAAAAATAAACAATCTCGTGATTACTATCCACGATTTAATTTATTTAAAATTTAATGAATCTTCAAGTTTTGCAAAGAAAGCTGCAGGCAGGCTGGTAATCTCCAGGGCTGTAAAGAATGCCAGGAAAATTATTGCTGTTTCAGAGAATACTCTTCGTGATATCGAGCAGTATTTCCCAAATTCAAAAGGGAAAATAGAGGTTATTTACGAGGATTCTGACCCAGTCTTTTTAAAGAATATCAATTCAAACAAGATTCAGGAAATAAAAAAGAAATATAATTTGCCTGATAAGATCATTTTGTTTGTAGGGACCTTGAAGAAACACAAAAATATTGAAAGGTTGGTTGATGCTTATCTAAGCATGAAAAACAGGGGCATAGAACATCTTTTGGTTGTTGTTGGAAGGTATCGTCCGCAGGAGCCGGAAATTCTAAAAAAGATTAACTCAAGTGGAGCTGTTTATTTAGGAGAAGTTCCTTTAGACGACCTTATAGCAATTTATAATTTTGCAACAGTTTTGGTAATTCCTTCTTTATACGAAGGTTTTGGCTTGCCGGCATTAGAGGCCATGACTTGCGGCTTGCCAGTAGTTTCTTCGTGTCTTGCTTCTTTGCCAGAAGTAATCGGCGAGGCAGGAGTTTTGTTTAATCCGTATGATGTTTCTGATATGACAAATAAAATTATTAGTGTTTTAGTTGATGAAAAATTTAGGCAGGGTTTAATTAATAAAGGCCGTCAGAGGCTGGAGAAGTTTTCTTGGCAAAAGACTGCGCAAGAAACACTGCGAATTTATAAGGAAGTTTCTAAAACTAATTTATGAAAGTTGCTATAATTCATGACTGGTTAACTGGAATGCGTGGAGGAGAGAAGTGTCTAGAGGTATTCTGCGAGTTGTTTCCAGATGCAACTTTATTCACGCTTTTACATAAGAAAGGTTCTGTATCTGGGATCATTGAAAACATGCGCATCAAAACTTCTTTTATTCAATGCTTGCCCGGAGTTGAAAAACACTACAGAAATTATCTGCCGTTGTTTCCTTCTGCCATTGAAAGCTTTGACCTTAGGGGTTTTGATTTAGTTTTAAGCTCAAGCCATTGCGTGGCAAAGGGGGCAAGGATACCTAAAAACGCACTGCATATTTGTTATTGTTATACTCCGATGCGTTATGCATGGATGTTTTTTGAAGAATATTTTGGAAATTATGGTTATTTAAAGAAAAAACTGGTGACGAGCATCTTAAAAGGCTTGAGAAAATGGGACCTTAAAACAAATGAAAATGTTGATTTCTTCATCGGAATATCAGATAATATTAAAAATCGAATCAAGCAGTTTTATGGCCGCGAAGCGTGTGTGATTTATCCTCCTGTTGATGTAACAGATTTAGATGTTTCGGATAAGGATGATAATTTTTATTTAGTGGTTTCAGCGCTAGTGCCGTATAAAAGAGTTGATATTGCCGTAGAGGCGTTTAACCGCTTGGGTAAGAAGCTTAAGATTGTTGGTTCGGGCAATTCAGATAACGAGCTTAAGAAGACCGCAAAAGATAATATAGAGTTTTTGGGTTGGGTAGATGATCTTGGGCTTAGGGGGTATTATCAGAAGTGTAGCGCCTTGATTTTCCCCGGGGAAGAAGATTTTGGAATTGTGCCGGTCGAGGCACAGGCTTGTGGAAAGCCTGTGATTGCTTTTGCTAAAGGCGGCGCCCTTGAAACGATTACTCCTGAAACAGGAGTTTTTTTTAAAGAGCAAACAGTTGATTCTTTGGTTGAAGCTGTGCAATTGTTTGAGAAAACAAAACAAAGATTTACAAAAGAAGCAGTTCGTAATAATGCTCTGAGATTTAGCAGGGAAATATTTAAACAGAAAATGAAAGAGTTTATTGCTGAAAATATAAAATGAGATTGCTTCACCCCTTATGGGGTTCGCAATGACGAAGAGAAGATTATAAATGCTTAAAAAAAATAGTCAGGTATTTCAGGCAATGTTTTTCTTTATGGATATGGTAATTGTGAGCATGTCCTGGGTATCTGCGTATTCACTGCGTTTTTATACTGATATTATCCCAGTTTTAAAAGGTATTCCTACCTTTGGAGATTTCTTTGTTCTGCTTGCCATGCTTTTGCCTATTCACGCTTTTGTTTTTAGATATTCTGGCCTATATGAACCAATGCGTTCAAGTGCAAGGGCCGCTGAGTTTAAGAAAATATTTAAGGCAAACCTAATTGCTACTTTAGTTTACATTACGGTTTTCTATTTAGTTAAAGAATATAAATACTCCAGGGTGGTTTTTGTGTACTTCTTTTGTATCAATGTTTTGTTGCTGTCTTTGTTTCGGTTGTTCCTCAGGTTGTTTCTATCTTGGCTGAGAAAGCGAGGATACAATTTACGTTATGTGCTTATTGTTGGAGACGGCGTATTGGGGCAAGATGTGGAGAAAAAGATAACAGAACATGCTGAGTATGGATTTAAGGTTATTGGATTTCTTTCCCAGGATAAAGAATCCGTCGGTAAAGTAGTAAACAATATCCCGGTTTTAGGAACATATAAAGATGTTAAAGAAATCATTAAAAACTACAACATTGATCAGTTGATTCTTGCGCTTTCTTTTGATCATCTGCGTTTTATTCGGCCAATTTTAGGGATGGTTTATGATGAAATGTGCGAGATTAAACTTATTCCTGATTTGTTTCAATACTTTACTGTGCGTCAGAGTATTGATGTATTGGATGGGCTTCCCATAATAAATCTGCGGGAGTCCCCGCTTTATGGTTGGAACAGGCTTTTGAAACGGATTTTTGATATTGTTGTTTCAATGATAATTGTGTTTATTTGCAGCCCCCTTATGTGCTTAGCAGCAGTCTTGATTAAGTTGACCTCAGCAGGCCCTGTATTTTATAAGCAGGAGAGGATGGGCCTGGATGGGAAAAATTTCTCAATTTTAAAGTTTCGCTCAATGTTTCTTAATGCCGAAAAAGAAACTGGTGCGGTTTGGGCTGTGCAAAATGATGCTCGCAGGACGAAAATCGGCAAAATTATGCGCAGTATTAGCTTTGATGAGCTGCCGCAGTTTTTTAATGTTTTAAAGGGGCAGATGAGCATTGTTGGGCCGCGTCCTGAGCGGCCGGAATTTATGCAGGAGTTTAAGAAAAGAATCCCTGAATATATGCTAAGGCATAAAATGAAAGCAGGGATCACAGGATGGGCGCAGATAAATGGGCTGCGGGGAAATACTTCTTTAGAGGAGCGCACGAAATTTGATTTATATTATATTGAAAATTGGTCCTTTGCCTTTGACTTAAATATTATTTTTAGAACAATTTTTGCCTTTAAAAACAATGCTTATTAAAAAAATTGATTTAGTTTCAGAATTTTTTCTTTGGGTTATGGCGTTTGGAATTACATTTTCTAATGCCGCAGTAGAGGTTTGTGTTGGTTTTATTATTTTTCTATTCTTTGTTAAGTTTATCGTTAGATTGTTTAAAGCCGATAAAGAAGATCTTAAGGGTTTAAATATTAACGTTTTTATTTTAATTTACTTTTTAGTTGTTTTTGTAACGTTTTTAAAAGGCTCCTTTGCAGGTGTCTATTTGAATGATCTTTCCCGCGGCTTGCTGCGATCGGTAAAATACCTTCTTTTATTTATTTCTCTAGTTGATCTTTTAAAAGATAACTTGAGCAGAATGAGACGGTTGTTTTGGGTTATTATTTGGATTTCATTGTTTACTTTCTTTAACGGAGTATTTCAGAATATATTTGTATTTGAAAAAAAAAAAAAAAAAATTGCCATTGAGCCTTGTTTTCTTATTGAGAGAGTTAAAATTAAGAAAACGATTGTTATTGATTTTAGTTTTTGTTTTAGGGTTTTATTGTTTAATCCGCACATCTTCTAGGGGAGCATGGATTGGATTTTTGATTTCCTTGGTTTTTTTCTTGTTTTTCTATAGGCGTAAATTGTTGTTTATTGTACCTGTATTTATTGGATTATTTATATTAATATCGCCGCGCGGCCTCGAGAGATTTATTTCGATTTTTAGCCTTGAGGGAACCTCGCTTGAAAGGCTGCAAATTTGGTCCGGTGCTTGGAATATGATTAAGGTGCATCCGCTTTTAGGTTTCGGGATAAACACTTATTCTAATTACTTTCCAAAATATAAGCCGCCAGAATATCCTGATTTGTGTTACGCGCACAATTCTTATT
The DNA here is from genome assembly GCA_016214325.1 of Candidatus Omnitrophota bacterium. GTDB lineage: Bacteria > Omnitrophota > Gorgyraeia > Gygaellales > Profunditerraquicolaceae > JACROS01. Next base: position 52,357 of record JACROS010000052.1, read on the forward strand.
TGCAGATGTGGACGGAAATTGGTTTTGTAGGATTAGCGGCATTTTTGGTTATTTTGGTAATTGTTATAATTTCTGCAATAAAAGTTTTAAAAAAGAGAAAGCTAGATAATATTAATAGTTTTATTCTTTTGGGTCTTTTAACCGGATATATAAGTTTCTTAATTCAGTCATTTTTGGATACTAATCTTTTTTCTTTGGTGCTTTTGACACAATTTTGGTTATTAACAGTTTTTATTTTATGCCTAAGTAAGTTTGAAAAAGATAATTATGCCGGATAAATTTACAATCGCAGCAGTAGTGCTGACACGTAATTCAGAAAAACAGATTTCAGCTTGTTTGTCTTCTTTAAAAGGCTGGGCAGATGAAATTATTTTGGTTGATGGCAATAGCACAGATAAGACAAAAATAATTGCTGAAGAGTTAGGAGCCAGGGTGTTTGCGCATGCTTTTCTGGGATCTTTTGCTAAGGAGCGTAATTTTGGGGCGGACCAGGCAAAAAGCGAGTGGATTCTTCAGCTTGATTGCGATGAAGTGGTGAGCCAGGATTTTAAAGATAAATGCAGTCAGGTGCTTGGCCAGACGAAGTTTTCTGCTTTTAAATTTATGCGCAGAAATTTCTTTCTTAATCATCCCATGCAATATGGTGGATGGTATCACTGGTCGCAGCATCTTTATAGAAAAGGTTTTGCTTTCTATGAGGGGCGTGTGCATGAAAATATGATTGTAAATGGAGAAGTTGGCAATATTCAGGCGGATATCTTACATTATCCGTTTGACTCAATTGCTGAATTTATTGACCGTCAAAATCGCTATACTAATCTGCAGGCTCAAGATATTATTGACACAGAGAAAGATTTGAGCCTGAAAAATGTTAAATATAATTTAACCTGGAAAGCGCTTAAATTATTCAAGAAGATGTATTTAAACAAAAAAGGCTATAAAGAAGGTATGCATGGGTTGGTTTTCTCAGGATTGTTCGTTTTTGTGCATTTTCTTAAATGGGCCAAGGTTTGGGAAAGGCTCAAAGATACTGATAATTGGAAACAAGGCAAGCAATGAGTAATTTTTTAGGTTTGGCTAAGCAGGAAGTTAAAACCTTTGAGCAGAAAGATATGCAGTATTTTCTT
>JACROS010000070.1 GCA_016214325.1 Candidatus Omnitrophota bacterium
AAGAAGCACTTTCCCTAAGTCCGTCTTTTCAAGCTCTGTTTCAATTATCTGATCCTGAGAATCTGGCCTTAAATTAACCCAGATTTTCTTATCCGGCAAGGCGATGCCGATAAGAAAATATTTTAAGAGTTCATTAGCCGATTCTTTAAATTGAGCATCTTTAAATTCTTTTGCATCTCCCTTATCAAAAAGAAATTTAAAATTATTGCTGTTTATGTCGTAAGAAAAATACCTTAGATGCAGCGGACGGAATTTATCTGAAGTAAAACTACTCCCCATCTTCATGAAAGAACCAGATAAATCAAACTGAGCTGCCACTTGGGCAAAACCCGCCTGTTGAAAAATAAAAGTGACGGAAAGAATGATTACGATAATTTTGTTAAGCTTTTTAAACATTTTATGACCATCCTAATGTCTTGAGAACAATTACTGAAAATTGTTTTGAATTTATTTAAGAGATTAGGTAACTAGTGAATTAAGTATACAGTATAGAAAAGTGATTACAAGGGTGGTTTGGAAGCTTTTTGAAAACGCTTTCTTTAGTTCAAGTAAGAGAAAATCGCCCTGTAAACACGTTCGGCAACGATCTTGTAGCCGCTGCCGTTAGGATGAAGGAAATCGCTTTTCATGGAAGGATTAGTAATAATTCCGTTTAACACCGCGGGCACAAAAATTGCCCCTTCTTCATAGGCAATCTTTCTAAACATCCTGCGATAATCCTTTAAGAACATCCCGGCGCTAATATCAACAATTGCCACCATTGCGCCACTTTGCTGAATTTTTTGGGTCATCTCACGGATATTCTTTTCAGTAATTTCTATGGGGATCTTACGCAAGAAGTCATTACCGCAAAACTCAATAATCACTAAAAACGGCTGGCGGCTTAACACATCTGAATCAAGACGTCCCAAAGCCTCAACGCTTGTATCAGCATCAATACCAACATTAATTACCGGATAGCTAACCATTTTAGCAAGCGCAGTTGGATAATTCTCTTTAGCACTTACGCCATAACCAAAGGTGATGCTATCACCAAAGCAAATAATATCTTTTCCCTGATTATTCCTATTTTTAATCAACGGCTTCTTACAATTTATCAACCCAATAACACAATAACCCAATAACACAATAACCAATATTTTAGTTAATTTATTTTTCATATTTCAGCCTTAACTGCCCGCAGGAGGCGTCAATATCCTGCCCTCGCTGGCGACGTAAAGTTACGGGTATACCTGCTTTTTTAAGCGTATCCTGAAACAGCAAAATTTCTAACTTTCCGGGTGGAGCAATATTTAATTCTTTTACCGGATTTGCCGGAATTAGATTAACCTTAACCAATCTCAACCCCGACAGTATTCTAACTAACTTTTGTGCATCTTGCAAACTGGAATTTAATCCAGCAATCAAAATATATTCAAAGGTAATTTGCCGGCGGGTTGCCCTAATATATTCTTTACAGATACGCATTAATTCTTTTAATGGATATTTTCTATCTACCGGAACAATTTGTTCACGGATATCTTCATCGGCAGAATGCAGAGAAATAGAAAGTTCAATCTGCAAATCTTCCTCTTCTAAACGCTTAATGCCAGGAATAATTCCGCAGGTTGAAATCGTGATTCTGCGCGCACCAATGCCAAAACAATCTTTAGAATTTATTAAGCGAATTGCCTTAAGCACAAAATCATAATTATCTAACGGCTCCCCTGTGCCCATAAAAACAATATGAGTAATTGCCCCGCCTGAAAATTTATTCTTTAACAACAAAAGCTGTTCAATAATTTCTAAATGCGTTAAATTACGCTTAAAGCCCTTAATCCCGCTTGCACAAAAAGTACAGGCAAATTTGCAGCCAACCTGCGAAGAAATACAGGCAGTTACCCGCCCTTTTGCCGGAATAATTACCGCTTCAATAAAATTATTGTCAGATAATTTAAAAAGAAATTTCTCAGTTCCGTCTTTTGCGCTTTGCTGTTTTTCTAATTTAATGCTGGTGATAAAGAAGCTTTCTTTTAATCTCTGCCTTAAAGCCACCGGTAAATCACTCATCAAATCAAAATCAATTATAAACTTCTTATAAATCCAGGAGAATATCTGGCGGGCGTGGTACTTCGGCTGGTTTAAATCAGTCAAGAAACATTCAAGCTCAAGCAGGCTTAATTCCTTAATATCTCGCATGAGTTATCTTTTTCTCAATTGTTCTTTATCAATCTTGCCGGTGCGGTTCTTGGGAAGCGTGGCGCTAAATTCAAAATAATGCGGAATTTTAAAATGAGCTAAATGCTGACGCAAAAAATAACGCAGGTCACTTTCAGAAAGTTTTTCGCTTTCTTTTAAAGCGACAAATGCCTTGGGCACTTCGCCTCTTAATTTATCAAACACACCCACAACAGCTGCTTCAGCAATTGCCGGATGTTTATGTATTGCTGCCTCAACCTCTGGTTCAAAAACAATTTCTCCGCCTACTTTAATCATTTCTTTTTTTCTTCCAACAATATAAAGAAGGCCGTCACTATCAAATCTTCCCAAATCTCCGGTGTGAAACCAGCCCTTACGAATTGTCTGCGCAGTTAATTCAGCATCCTTATAATAACCGTCGGTAACTACCCAACTTTTCACTACTACCTCACCCACAGAACCTGCTGCCACCTCTTTATCAGCATCGTCAAACACTTTTACCTCAATCCAAGGAGCAGGCCTTCCAATGCTTTCAATTTTAGATGAACCCATGGGTAACACTGTTGTTGGCGCATTAGTTTCCGTCAGGCCCCAGCCATTTAAAAGATGCGCCTTAGGACAAAATTGATGAAATCTGCGCAGGGCATCCGGTGAATTAGAAGCACCGAAAGTTACCATCCAGCGCAAATGTGATAAATCAAAGGTTTCAAATTCCTTAAGTTGTAAAAGCGCATAATACATTGAAGGAACAATCCAGAAAAAATTAACTTTATGATTTTGAACATTTCTTAAGAATTCTATGGGAATAAAGCGATCCATTAAAACTAAAGCTAAACCAAAAGTAATTGTATTTTGAATATAAATCAAACCGCCTAAATGCGAAAACGGCAAAGCACAAAGAGCAGTATCTTTCTGGCTGATATCGGCATTGACAAAAAATGCCATAGATTTAGGAGGAGCTCCGAGCTGCAGATAATTAATCAATACTCCTTTTGGCTTACCAGTAGTCCCTGAAGTATAAAAAATAATCGCGTAATCTTTCTCGCCGGGACTATTAAATTGCGCATCTTTCTGGCCTTTAGCCAACAATTCATCTAAACTTAAGAAGCCTTCAATTTTTTCGTGGCATAAAATAATATTTTCTAAATTTCCAGACTTATCTTTTAAATTTACTAATGAAAGAGTTGCCTTATTCTTCAAAATTAAGGCTTTTGCCTCGCTGTGCGACAAACAAGAAACCAATTCATCTTCGGTCAGCATAAAATCTAAAGGCACAGCCGTAGCTCCAATTAACCAAATTGCCAAATAACTATAAATATATTCCGGCCAATTCGGCAAATAAATTGCCACCCGGTCGCCAGGCTTAATTCCTATTTTTCTAAGGCTATCTGCCAGACTAAAACTAGAGTTCTTTAAGTCTTTAAAAGTAACTACCTGGTCTTTAAAAATTACTGCCGACTTTTCAGATAGATTCTTAGCATTATCTTGTAGTATTTTAACAATATCCATAATTAAAACCCATACCAGTAATTTACTAACGGTTTCCCGTCTTGAGTCTGATCAATTAAAATATTTTTTAGGCGCGTATACTCAAGAAATCCTTCTCTTCCCAATTCTTTTCCAAAACCACTCTGTTTAAATCCGCCGTAAGGAAGCTCATTATAAAACATTCCGTAAGTATTAATCCAGATAGTTCCAGCATTAATTTCTTTGGCCAATAATTTCGCAGAAGAAATATCCTTGGACCAAATAGAAGCTGCCAAGCCGTATTTTGAATCATTAGCAAGCAAAACTGCTTCTTCCTGCGAAGAGAATTTACTAATCGTAACTACCGGGCCAAAGACCTCCTCTTTAAATATACGCATTTTTGCAGTTACGTCAACAAAAACTGTCGGTTCGAAAAAGAATCCATTCTTGAGCTCAGGAGAAACCGGAATCTTTCCGCCACAAACTAATTTTGCGCCTTCTTTAATTGCTTCCTCAACATAGTAAATAACTCTATTGCGCTGGCTAATAGAAATTAACGGCCCCATCTGCGTTTCATGATCAAATCCTGGGCCTAATTTAATTTGACTAGCTTTTTGCACAAATTCGTTTACAAATTTATCATAAATTTTATCATCAACTAAAATGCGTGACATTGCCGTGCACATCTGGCCCTGATTTAGAAATATTGCGCTCAAGCAACTATTCACCGCCACATCTATATCGCAATCTTCCAAAACTATCGCCGCGGATTTTCCACCTAACTCCATAGTTAGCTTCTTTACATGTTTTGCGCTATACTCTAAAATCTGGGCGCCAACTTCATTACTACCAGTAAAAGAAAGCATATCTATGCGGTTGTCCTGGCAAAGCGATTTTCCAATACTCTCGCCGCTTCCATTAATAATATTTACCACCCCGGCGGGAAGGCCGGCATCAATAATAATCTGGCCAAGCTCTAAGACAGTTAATGGGGTTAAGCTGGATGGTTTTAAAATTACTGTGTTACCAGCTGCAAGCGCTGAGGCTAATTTCCAAGAAGCAATTAATAACGGATAATTCCAAGGAACAATTGCCGCAACCACCCCTATAGGCTCGCGCAAAAGCCGCGCCTCAGCCTGAGCTTCCAAAGCAACTGAATCTTCAACCAAATAATTCTCAAAAACATTTGCCAGATATTCAAAAGAGCGGGCTGCCGAGGGAATATCCATAAAAGTTGATTCTTTAATCGGCTTTCCGGTATTTAAAGTTTCAAGCTCTGCTAACTCCCCAGCTTTATCTAAAATTCCCTGAGCAATCTTTAAAATATATTTTTTACGCTCTGCTAAAGAAAGTTTCGGCCACGGACCAAAATCAAATGCTTTACGGGCAACAGCAATTGCTGTATCAAGCTCACTGGCTGATGCCACACAAACTTCAGTAATTAACTCAAGATTCGAAGGGTTAATCATCGGCTTCTTCTCTTTTGTTTCAACTAATTTACCGTCTATTAAAAGTTTTGTATTCACCTCGCCCTACCTTTAATTAAAACCTCTGTCATTTTTAGAAGAGACGGGTTCATTCAAATTTAACCTGAGTAAATAATTTGAAAAGCCTAGTAAAAGGTACATACCATTTAGAAAGCTGGCCTAACTGCCCCTGCAATTTCATTTTCCCTTGAGTTACTGCCACAAATGAATCCAGCTTTCCCAAAAAAACCAGCTCCCAAGCAGCTCGCGGCCCAGAAACTATAAAAGGCGCATCACAACCTTTATCAAGACGGATAATTCTGCCTTTCTCAAAGTTGAAAGTAAATGCCTGATTGGTCTCATCAAGTTTTATCGCAAGCCTAAGTGTTAAATCAAGCTCTTTGCCTTTCTGGGCGATAAAATCATCTTTGTTTACCAAATCTACAATCGCCTGAATATGCTCCTGAGAAAACATAGGATATGATTTATCGTTTCTGGTCAGTTCAACTTTAAGCGCCTGATCCAAAGTATTAAGAGTTTCTTTTTGAAATAATCTAGCCACTGCGCATGTGCGCACTGCTTCTTCTAATGCCTCAATTAAATTTAGCGCATCGCTAAACTGATCTGCCATTGCCACGGCTCCGTGATTTTTTAAAATAACAATATTCCCTGATTTTAAACCCTCAATCACCTGTTCAGGGTTGGTGACCGTCGGGGTATCCTGAGGAATGACCGCAACTGCGCCCAAATAAAATTTGGTTTCAAAAGTCAGGGCCTCAAGGGTATTATTGACTGCAAAATAAGCATTAATTAATGGGGGATGGCAGTGCAAAACAACCTTATGCGCAAAATTCTTATAAACTAAACTGTGCAGCGGCAGTTCTGAACTTGGTTTTAATTTATCTTTTGACTCCCCTGTTTTTAAGCTAACCTTAACAATATCATCTGGTTTTAGCCCGCCTAGAAAAGTGCCGGTTCCAGTAATAAGAATATACTCATCATCTAATCTCGCGCTAAGATTTCCTGATTTTGCTACAGCTAAACCAACATCATAAAGCCTTTTACCTACCCTAATAATTTCTTCTTTTATAGTCTTTTCCATTTTTAAACGCTCACTTTTATTTCTTTAAATAATTCAAACATGCGGTTAAATGCCCCATACCAGGGAATAAGTTTTACCAAGTCACCTTTAAGCTTTATTTTACCTTGCATAATTCCAACAATAGGATTTAGCTTACCCAAAAATACAGCTTCCCAAATTTCTTTAGAAGCTGACAAAACAAAAGGCGCATTTTCATCAAAATCTAATTTAGCCAGCTTGCCTTTATCCAGGCTAAACTTATAAATTTTATCTGTTGCCTCTAGCTTAATTGCTACTTGAGTAGTTAAATCAGATGCCTGCGCCTTTTCCAAAAACAATGCATCATTTCCAATTAAATCCACCAGCGCCTGAATATGCTCCAAAGAAAACATTGCATGTTTCTTCTGGTTTTCCATTATATTTTCAAATAAACGTGCTGAGCAATAAATTCATTTGGTGTTACATCAAAAGCCGGATAATATGCCCGCGCTCCTTTAGGGGCAATAAGTTTACCGCCAAATTCAAGAATTTCATTTTCCGGCCTGATCTCTATTTTTATTTCAGCTCCAGTGGCTGCTTTTGACGGCGGAGGACAAAGCACATAAAAAGGAATTTTAAACTGCCGAGCTAAAATCGCAATTTGATAAGTCCCAATCTTATTGGCAATATCACCGTTAAGCGCCAAATGATCAGCTCCGACGATAACCTTATTTATTCTGCCCTCTGCCATTACCTGCGCAACTGCATTATCACAAATAATTGTCGCCTGGTAGCCTGCTTCCTGCAATTCCCAAACTGTCAGTCGCATTCCTTGCAAATAAGGCCGGGTTTCCGTAACAAAGAAACTGATACTTTTATTTTGCTCCTTACAAAAATCAGCAATTAAAGGCATTAAGCCAGAAACATTACAATGCGTCAAAATTACATCTTTATCATTTATTAATTTGCTGGCTTCTTCTGCTTGCTGAATACGCTTAGCCTTAAGCCCATCTAGGAATCCAAGGATACTTCTTTCTATCGGGGCTCCAGATTTTACCCAACCTAAAACCATATCTGTAAGAACCTTAAACGGCAGAGACGGCCGGGCAGCATTAATTGCTTCACTAACCATATTTAAGTCTGTGCCTTTCGCAGCTTCTAGCAAAAAAGTATACATTACCAACAAGACTTGCCCGACGGCGCGGGTCTTCATATCTTTAATTGCTAAGCATGCCTGCTCATAATTAGTTGCTTCAATATAACTTACTTGGTGCGGCAGAAGAGTCTCATCAAGAATATATATTTTATTATTCTTTAATTCAATTGGCCAAAATAACGGAGAAAATCGCATTATTTTCCCTCAAGCTTTTTAACTGTCTCAAGTGCAATTGTAATTAAATTTGATTCCGCCATATAATACAAGGGATTCATAAAACCCATCTCTCCGGTAATAACATTATCACTAACTGCTAAAATAGAACCTGCTTTAATATTGTAAGTTTGAGCAATGGTTATCAGGGTTGAAGAAACCATGTCTACAGCAATCGCACCTTCTTTACGCTTAGCTTCTACAATTTCGCGTGTTTCACGCAAGAGTGCATCTGTAGTCCAGGTTGTGCCACGATGAACATTTAACCCCATTCCTTTTGCGACCTCACACAAAGTATCGGTAATCTTTTTATCAGCAACTGTCTGAAAATTCTTATCCACATAATATGGTGTTACTCCGTCGCCGCGAATAACTTTATCTACTACTACGATATCACCAACCTTAATATTCTCATCCAACGCACCACAAGTACCAATACGAATAATGTTTGGAATCTTGGCATTGCACATTACTTCAGTAGTAATCGATGTGTCAGTAGAAAATCTTCCGCCGTTAATGGCAGTAACTTTTATCCCGGAAAATGTTCCCGTATACATCGTGTATTCCATAAAAGAAAAATTCTTTACCGGATTTTCAATTTTCTTTAATAAAACCTCCAGCCTGTCGCGCGGCCCGGGAACAATAGCATATTTTCCCACGTCCTGCGGCCTTAATTGCACCATCTGTGTTAAATCACTGCCGGTTAAATGTACTTCTTTTTGCATTTGCATGTATTACTCCTTGTTTTCTTGGTTAAGTTATTATCTAGTGAATCTGTGGCTTTTCTCGCTCAAAGAACAACAGATTCATTAATCTAAAATAAAGCGCTAGTTAGCGGATGGCAAGTCTTGTGTTTCAAAGAACTAATATATTTTCTAAATTTCTGCCTAAAATAGCTTCCTTGCTATTTTGCCCAATTTCTAAATCTTTTACTGCCTGAATTGAACCAGCAACATTCTTTTTTGCCGGCCAGTCTGAGCCCCATAAAATATGTTCTGGCCCAAGCAATTCTAATGCCAAGAGGAAATTTGTTTTAGTAATTTCTCCGCCGGTATCCACATAGATATTCTTTAAATACTGTGTGGGATCAGCCTTTAAATCCTTAACAAAATTAATCCCTCTGAGCATCTGATAAGTTGTGTCAAAACGGTGCTGTAAAAATGGCACCGCTCCTCCGAAATTAGCAAAGACAAATTTTAAATTCGGGTGCTGCTGGAAAATATCAGCCATCAGAAGTTTTCCGATACACATGGTCATATCAAAAATGTATTCAATCACCGGAGTTAATAATGGGTCGTTTACCCGTTCAAAACCAATAGGATTAACTATTTGTGAGTGCACAAAAACAGGAATGTTTTTCTCTTCTGCAAGCTTATAGACAGGAAGAAACATAACATCATCAAGATACCTGCCATTGTAGCTTGATGCCAGAGAAATTGCTTTAAACCCCAATGTTTCTGTGGCGCGTTTAAATTCATTAAGCAAGCCTTCCTGACTATCTACCGGCAAAACCGCCGCCCCAATAAATCTCTCAGGATAGCGCTTAATAACCTTGGAAATATTATCATTAAAAATCTTTGTTACTAAGCTAATACTGCCTAATTTTAGATGGGCGTCAGAAGTCGGATAACTTAATACCGCTTTACTCACTCCAACCTCATCCATTACTTTGACTTGTCCCTCAATATCCGCCCAGCCTTTATGAAAAAAGTGTGCGTTATTAATTATTTCTTCCGGCAACCAATGGCTATGGGAGTCAATTATCATTAATGCTCTGTGCTCTTTAATATTCGCTCAGTGAATTCTTTTTCATAGAGCGATTTAATTTCTTTAAGCGCCTTTTTCCCAAATTCTTTTACAATTGCCTTTTCAATCGCAGTTAATTTAATCTGCAGAAAATAATATTCTGGCTTTAATTTATTTCCATCAAACTTCTGAGCAAGGCCTTCTTTCTCTTTATTCTGAATATAAGCCTCGAATTCCGCGATAAACTTACCGGCAATTCTTTCTTTATCCTTCTCCTCAAGCTCTTTAAGGATAAAACGATCAACCTCAGCCTGAGTAAACTTACGCTCAATTCTATCCAGCGCCTCTTTAGTAAATTTATAGAACCAAACCAAATAACGCTTTTTTAGATTTTTTATATCCTGCTTATCCATATTTATTTATCTCTGTTGCTAACTAATCAGCAATAAAAGTTTCTCTTCGCACACGAGATTTTTTGCCGTGTGCTGCGGTTTACGGCTCACTTTCGTAACGGCTTACGCAAAAAACTGTGTACTCTCGTTCGCCGTAAAGCCTTGCACACTACTAATTATAGCCGTGCCAAAAAATCTCTGATTGTGTGCTCATAGAAACTTTTATTGCTTACGCTTACTGAACATTTCTTGTATGAATAGTTTTTGCTTAAAGCGTGCATAAGGAAATTTTCGGCACTGCTATCTATTGTAGTGCACGAGGGATTACGGCGAGCTGAAGTACGCAGTTTTACGTAAGCAGCTACGTAAGCGAGTCGTAAACCGTAGTGCACGGCGAAAATTTACAGCACGCGAAAAGCAAAAACTATTCAAGATAGAAAGAGCAGCAAACTTATTTCTTCACCAACTCCACTGTATCAAAATAATACGTTCCGCTTGAATCAGGCAACGGTTCAAACTGGAAACTTGCAATTGAAAAATCAAGTTTAGCATTTTTATCTGCTGTATCCGGCTGCCAGTCATCACGCACATAAAATTTATCAAAGCTGCAAACAATCTTCTTCCACCCCTTAAAATCATCTTTAATAATATAGCGCCATAATTCACCGCCGCCATCTTTCACATCAAAAGCAATATCCTTTTTAGTGTCATTCCCATACATATAAAATGAAATGGCCGAATATTCTTCCCACTTAATATCCTCAGGCTTAATTTGCCAATTTGCATTTTTAGCATCCAAGTCTTTTCCGCGGGCAATAAAAATATATCCGCCGGGTGCGGCAGTAAAATCAACTTTAATTGCCTGATTACCAGAATTTTTTATATCAGTTGATGCTGTAACATTAACATTTGAACCATTGCCTGCGCCAAAATCAACTGTTCCCTCTGCTCCTCCTGAAACAGCACCCTCAAAATCATCAATTAATAAACTATCTGCAGCAAAACAAACTGAAACTAAACCAAAAACTACCATTGTCGCAAATATTATTTTCTTCATTTTATTCCTCCTATTATCAAATCTTCCAGTTTACGACTTAATAATTTCCTTTTACAATTTATTTCCCTGGATGCTGCTGGCGATAAGGAATCACAGGAGCAGTCCATGGTGTTTGTTGATTAATTACAGCGATTTCCAAAGGACACACATTTGCTGGCACTGTCAGGGCGAATTTGACAGCATTTTCAATTGCCTCAGTTGACATCAGCCGCGATGTATCAGTGGTAATATCCTTTAATTTGCCGGTTAAATCCGTATCAGTAACACCGGGTAAAATTGAAGTAACCTTGATACCATAATCACGCATCTCCCAAAACAAACCCTTACAAAATGCTCGCAACCCAACCTTAAGAGAGCTATAAACTATAAAGTTTTTTGGCACTGGGTCGCATAATGTAGATCCTGAAACCATATTAATTATAGCCCCTGATTTTTGTTTTACAAAATCATTAATCACCAAACGAATCAAGCGCACATAGCCCAAATAATTTGTATGCGCCAACTTCTCAAAATCCTCAATTGGCTGTTCATGAAAAGGATACTGGCTGGAAACTCCGGCGTTATTAATCAAAATATCAATCCTGCCAAATCTTTCCCTGGCCTTATTAACCAAGTTCTCCAAATCCGACAACTTAGTTACATCACAAGAAACCGGAAGAACCTCTACTTTATATTTTTTGCTAATTTCTTCTGCAGTCTCCTTTAACGTACCTTCACCACGTGCAGCAATTACTAAGTTAATCCCCAAGCCTGCTGCAGTAGAAGCCATGGCCTTTCCAATTCCGCGGCTTGCCCCTGTAACAATTGCAACCTTACCTTTTAAATCAGACATCTTTAACTCTCCTTTTTTACAAATAATAGTTTTCTTGTAAATAGCGCCAATAAAAATAGGCTTAAACCAATAATTAGAAAACCAAAATTAAAATTTCTATTTAGCAACCAACCGCCGATTACAACCCCAATTCCTCCGGCGACAAAACGCACGCTGCTATTAAGGCTTGCTGATTCATTTAAAAACTCACTTGGTAAATCCGTTAAAACTGTAGACAATCCTGCATGATTAAATGTCCAACCCAGGCCCCAAATAATCATAATTAAGGCTATTATAAATAACGGAAGCTTAACAATCAATATAAATACGCTGGCAATCATCAACCAAATTCCCAGCTTTATGGTTTTTACTCTGCCTAATGAATCTGAGAATAACCCTCCTAGAACTTCCCCAAAGATACCACTAAAGCTAGTCAGGGTAACAAGCATACTGATTACAAATTGGTTAAAATTATATTTATTAGAGAAATAAACAGCCAGCCATTGCTGCACGCCGTGATAGAATAAACTAATTAGAAAAATATAAGAAAAAATCCCTACGAGTGCTTTATTTTTTAAAGCCTTATGATAATTTATTTCAAACTTACCAGTATCAGACTTGAAACTTGGCAAATATATAAACATTACTAACCAAAGAATCATCCCTGTAATTGCCGGCAATAAATAAATCCAGCGCCAAGGAACAATGCCGCTAAGAAACAATCCCAAAAGTGAAGCCACAAAAGTAGCAGCAAAAAATATACCCACAAATTTACCGCGCTTATTTACTGGAAAATGTTTTGCAATTAAAATTAAAGCTAAGGGTATTACTGAGGCTCCAAAAATCCCCATTAAAAAACGCGCTGCAAAAAGCAAATAAATATTATTAGATAGCCCTGCTAAGAGATTTGCTAGAGAAAAACAAATCAAGCAAATCAATTCAATGCGCCTGGCATCAAACGCACGCACCAATGGCCCATAGAACAAGGCAGCTATACCATAAGGAATCATATAAAGCCAGATAATTTTACCGACGAAAAATTGAGAAAGAGCAAAACTTTCTGCAATAGAAGGAATTACCGCAGCTGAAGCAGCCACATTAAAAGATAAAACCGCTGCTTCAAAACAAAAAAAAATAAAAGTAGCCGTGCTCACTTCTTGGCTTCTTTTTCAATTGCTTCTTTAAAAATCAATAAATTTTCTTTAGAGTGCTTATTAATAAATCCTTCGACTTGCTCGTCATTAAACTTCGCTTTATCATCCATCTCAAAGTGCTGAATCCAAACAAGCTCGGTTCCCTCTGGTTTTGGCGTATAAAGCCAGATGATTTTCATAAATTTAAATGGAAATTTTGGTTCATGACGCTCGGCATAAGTAAAATAATTATCCTTAAAAAGCAGCCTCCAGGATACCCAAGATTTATCTTCATCATCGGTAAGGCGAAAGGTAATTTTATTTGCTTCTTTTTTTACTACCTCAGCCTTTTTGTATTCTCCCCCAAAAAGCTCGGTCCAGCGCGGAATATCATTTGAAATATCAAAAACTTTATCATATGGAGCATTAATAATAATTGAATTGCAGGTATGGCCCATTGTTTCCTCCTCTATAAAATCGCGACTGCGCGTGCCCAAGCAGCGCCAGTTTGTTTAATCCTCACCGGAAAACAAATTACCTTAAACCCAAAAGCAGGTAGAATTTCTAAATTTGCCAATCTTTCAATATGAATAAATTCGCGCTTACGCCCGTAAAAATGTGCCGGATAAAATAACTGTGGATTTTTGCTTTCTAAAAATTCTTTAAGCATAAAACGATACGGCCGGTCAATGCCCATAGTATCGACCCCAAAAATCTTAATGCCTTTATTCAAAAAATAATCAATTGCAGATACGTCGATCCCCGGATAATCCGAGAAATACTTTGGGCCGCCATAAAATTTATCTGCACCAGTATTTAACAAAACAATATCAAAAGGTTTTAATGAATAATTAATCTTTTTTAAGGCTTCTTCAATATCAGAAGAATTAATTGTCTGGGTAGGTTTCTTGTGGCGAAGATCCAGCTTAACTGCGTCGCAATAGCACCACTCAAGGGGTATTTCTTCAGCAGTCTTTGAAGGACGATTCTCAGATTTTGAACCGTAGTGAAAAGAATAATCTAAATGTGTTCCGATATGAACCGGCGCATGAACAATTTCTAGCGATAAAAATTCCTCATCTGGCAAGTCTTCTTTTTTTAGAATCCGCTGGCCCAGCAGGTATTTAATCCTACCTAAAAAAGTCTTACCCATAATCACACGGTTAAATTTCTCTACACCAGCCTTGTGATCCACGCGTTCAATTTCAACCTTATGCACCTCAAAGGCTTTCTCGTCTATGGGCAAGCTTAGGTCAATGATTTTCATTGGCTAATTATTAAAAGATTACTTTACCTTAGAACTAATCACTTTCTCAATATCATTAAGCGTTGAGAATTTAGTTACTTCCTTTGGGCTGATTTTAGTGCCAAAGGTTTTCTCTAAGGCAATTACAGTCTCAACCATTTCTGTAGAATCCACTCCGATACTATCCTGCAAAGAAACATCGTCTTTTAATTCTTCTGGCTTTACTTTAAGTAAACTTGAAATTACATTTCTAATTTTATCTTTCATCTTATTCTCCCTTCTTAACCAAACACCTAAAAAACAAAAAAATCATATATGAGTTTCACCTTTAGTAGCTGCAGCTTCCCATTTCCCAACGCCAGCCATAACATCTTGAAAACAAAGCTTAGCTAGTGGATCAAAATTGCTTTCCATAATCCTGTTGATTCTTCCTGGCTTTGAGAAAAATTCACGCATACACCATGAACCAAGCCTACCCAAATCTTCAACAGTAAGATGATCTGTAGGAATCACCGGATGCAAGAAATCCCAAGTGCTAAAATCTACTTTCTTAGGATCAATCCAATGTTTCTTTAAGGCAATCCTCCACATCGGAGAATTAGGAGCAGGTGTTACATAACCAACCCAGAGAATATCCGGATCAACTGCATCAGTAAATTCAAAACGCTGCTTCACAATCTCCTCGGTATCATAATCAAAACCCATCATAATATCAGCAACAATGGCAATATCATTTCTACGCAAAATCTCAATTGTTTTCTGAATCTGATCAAGCGTAATACCCTTAGCAATCTTTTTTAACTCTGATTGCGTAGTAACTTCAATCCCAAACACGCCCATAAACAAGCCTGTTTCTTTCATTAAAGGAAGAATTGATTCGCAATTCACCCAATCAATTGCTCGACCCAAAGAAACCCACTTAATATCAATCTTCTTTTTCTTTTTTAACTCACAGAATCTTTGCACGCGGGCTGGATCAACATTAAAATTATCATCCTGAATGACCACAACCTTAACCCCGTATTTATTCTGCAAAATCTCCATCTCTTCAATTACCCGCTCCGGGCTCTTAGCGCGCCATTTCAAGAAATCCGACGGAGAGCGCGGGTCAAATTGATCCCACTCATAACAAAATGTACAAGCAGATGGACAACCGCGGCTTGTAACCATGTCTACAAAAGGCTTCCAATATGTATGCCCCACATATTTATCCATCGGAAACAAATCATATGCCGGTAAAGGAAGGGCATCTAAATCCTGCATTAAAGGCTTATGCGGGCCCATAACAATTTCACTGCCCACACGTGAGGTTACACCACCTACATCTTTAAGGCTCTTCTTTTTATCTATTGCTTCAATCAAGTCACCAAAAGATTCCTCTTCTCCCATAACCACAAAATCTACCGCTGGATTTTCCTCTAACGTCGGTACAGGCATAGCTGAATACCAAAGCCCGCCAAGAACAATCTTGGTATTTGGAAGGGCTTGTTTAATTTTCTGAGCTGCTTCTTTAAAATAACGCAGAACACCATATCCGCCATAACCATGCAACTGTTCACCCATTACCACCACATCCGGATTATGCTGTTTAACCTGCTCGACGATCTTCTCCATTGGTGTTTCAAGTGCCCTGCCATCAATAACCGCCAAATCATTGTATCCTCGTGAACGCACATAAGCCGCCCAGTGAGCATATAACTGATTTGGTGAGCGATGAATTCCGTGCGTTGCCCAAGCGCCTACCTTTGGCATTACAAATAATATTTTCATTCAATCCCCCTTTGATTAAAAGACGTAATCCGTAAATGGTAAATCGTAGAAAAATATTTAAATTACGAATTACGATTTACAAATTACCATTTACGTCATTAAAACTTCTCTATAACTATTACTGAATTAATCCCGCCTCTGCCGCGCGAAATAATTAACGCTTTATTAATTTTATGTTCTCTTGCCTCTTTTCTTACATAATTTAACCCGTTAGGATCTGGATTTTCTAAGTTTATGGTCGGTGGAATTAAGCTATGCTCCATTGCTAAAATTGTTACAATCATATCCACTGCCCCTGATGCCCCCAATAGATTACCAAACATAGATTTAGGGCAACTCACCGGAATTTCTTTTGCGCGGCTACCAAAAATTTCTTTTATTGCCAAAGCCTCGCTATCATCCCAAATTTTAACTGCCAAACCATCTAAAGAAATATAATCTATCTCCTGCGGATTAACCTTGGCATCATTAAGCGCCATTCTTATTGCCCGAGCCAATTCTTTTCCATCTCCAGCAGGCTGGATACGATCCACTCCGTCGCAAGTAGTGCCATAACCAGAAATTACAGCCTGAATATTTGCTCCACGCGCTTTGGCACGAGACACGCTCTCTAAAACGACAATTCCTGCTCCTTCTGCAATAACAAACCCGCTCTTACCTTTATCAAATGGCCTATACGCTGACTCTGGATATTCATTATTAGTAGATAAACCACCATAAGTATTACAACATAAAAGCGCATAAGGAGTAACCGGAGCTTCCATGCCTCCAGATAAAATCATATTCAGCTTATTCTTTGATAAAATTTTACGCGCATAACCAAGCGCCATTAAAGAACTTGCCCTGTCTGCAACTACAGTCTTACTAAAGCCTTTTATTCCATAATAAATTGAAACCTGCCCTTGAGGTGCTGCCGGAAACCAGGCGCTAGCCATATAAGGAGAGACTCCCTCGCGGCCTTCAATATACAAATCACGCAATTCTGTCTCTGCATAAAGCCATCCGCCGATAGCATTTCCTAAGAATATACCCACCAAATTAGGATCCTCTTTTCTAATATCAATCCCCGCATCCTGCAAACTCATCTCTGAAGCAATTAGAGCCATATGCGAAAAAGCGTCAATTTTTTTCAGCAAACGCTCAGAAAGCATGCCGTATTTTTCCAAATCATCAATTTGTCCGGCAATATGCGAAGGATATTTTGAAGCATCAAAACGGGTAATTTTCTTAACAAAAGAACGCCCGCTTTTAATGTTTGCCCAAAGCTGACGCTTACCAATTCCCGACGGACTAACTACTCCATTTCCTGTAATTGCAATTTTATCCATAGTTATTTATACCTCTTAAGCACTAATGAGGAATGAATTCCAGAAAATCCACTGCTTGTTTTTAAAATTGTGTTTACCTTCTTTTCCCGAGCGACATTAGGAATATAGTCTAAATCACATTGAGGATCTAACTCATCCTGATTTATCGTCGGAGGCAAAATATTCTTTTCAAAAATCTGCGCGCAAATCGTCAACTCAACTGCATTTGCTGCGGCCAGCGGATGACCAATCATGGATTTAAAAGAACTTGCCGGAAGCTTATAGGCATAATCGCCAAAAATCATTTTATAGGCAGCAGTTTCAAAGATATCATTCATGCGCGTAGATGAACCATGCGCATTAATATAATCAACTTCAGTCGGCTTAATACCCGCATCCTTAAGCCCAAGGCTAATACAAGTTGCCATGGCAGTGCCATCTCCGGGCAGATCAGTCATATGAAAAGCATTACAGCTGGTGCCAAAACCTAAAACCTCGCAATATAT
Source organism: Candidatus Omnitrophota bacterium (assembly GCA_016214325.1). GTDB lineage: Bacteria > Omnitrophota > Gorgyraeia > Gygaellales > Profunditerraquicolaceae > JACROS01. Next base: position 17,509 of record JACROS010000070.1, read on the forward strand.
GCGCGCATTTCTTTTTAAAGCGTGATTCAACTCTTCTAAAATCAAGATTCCTGAGCCTTCAGATAACACAAAACCATCACGTTTGTTATCAAAAGGCCTGGATGCTTTTTCTGGTGCATCATTTTTGACCGACAAAACATTTACCACATCAAATGCCCCGAAGGTAATCGGAGTTAAAGGTGCTTCAGCAGCACCGCAAATCATAATATCATGCTCTCCATCCTGAATTGTTTCAAGGCCAAATCCCAAAGAATCTGTGCCGGCAGTGCATCCTGTTGAAAGCGTATCACAAATACCCTTTAATTTATATTTAGCGGATATTTCTATGGAAGGCGTATTAAACATTGCTGCATCATAAAGATCAGGGCGCACCTTAGAAGGATCAATCGGCTTTTTGCCGTCGTCGGTAACCAAAGCAAATTCCTCTTCCATATATTTTGTTCCGCAAATAGCATTAGCTAAACAAACACCTACGCGCTGAGGATCCTCTTTGGAAAAATCAAGGCCGCTATCCTTAACTGCCATATTCGCCGCCACTACCCCAAATTGTACATATCTATCCATGCGCACTACTTCATCATGATTAAGCCCTAATTTAAAAGGATCAAAATCACGCACCTCAGCGGCAATCTTAGTATTAAAAACTGAAACATCAAACCCGTCTACCCGCCTAATTCCGGATTTTCCGCTAGACATACCAATCCAGGCATTATCTTTTCCAATTCCATTTGGGGAAATCACCCCAATACCAGTAATCACTACTCTTCTTTTCAAAATATCACCTCGCGTACTTATGAAGTTATTTGTCTTGCTCTAACCTTTTTTTAACACAAACATTATTTATACAAACACACTTGGCAGGCATGCACTCCTTGGCAGGAATACAATCATTATTTACTGCCTCAGTTTGATATTTATTATATTCTGTTACATCGTTTGCCTTATTAATACAAAGCGAACAACTATAAGGAGTAACAAAATCAGAACAGTCACTATCTAAATTGCAGCTTTTATCGAAATTTCCACGCATTAAAGTCATTTTCTCTGTGACATCATCACATTTATCCTGGTCATACTTATTTGCAAAAATGTTTCTTGCTATAATAATTCCAGATACCACAAATAGAAAAATACCTAAAAAAATACAAAGAAGACATTTTCTCATTTAGTATTATCACTCACCCGACTCACCTTAAAAACTATGTTTCCTCCGTCAGGACAGGTTACTGTATCAATACAATCTGGATTATCCATAAAGAAAAATTTAGCGCCGAAATTAAGCGCAAATAACGCAGGAAAAGCACAATGAAAAGCTGCTCCGCAGAAATTCGGTATACATTTTAACCCTTGTGTTTCCCATTTATCACCAATCTTATAGCCAAAGGTACATTTTCCTTTTGCCTTTACCACCTCAAGCACCATTTTCTTAGGATTAGGTCCCTTATGGTTCGGATCTTTAGCTAGGATTTCAATTTTGCCGTCTTTATCAAAAATCTCCGCCTTAAACTCAAGTTTTCCTCCGTCGGGACAAGTCACCAGCAGCGAACGCTGATTATCCCTAAAAGGAAATTTTGCCCCAAAACTAAGCGCATAAATTACCGGAAACAAAGCATGCGCCAGGCCAAGACAGAAATGTTTTGGAGGATGAGTAAAATCTTCTAAGATTAACTCCTCGCCAATTTTATAGCCGTGGTAACATTCACCTTCAACATTTACTACAGTTAATTTTAATTTAGGAAAAGGGGTATTAACTTCGCTCATATTATATCAGTCGTCATTGCGAAGCGCCGCAGGCGCTGAAGCAATCACGTTTTTGAGATTGCTTCGTCGCTCGCCTTGCTCGCTCCTCGCAATGACGGCAATAACTTATTTACCTCTTTTAACAAATCATCCTTGCTAAAAAATTTCCCTGACCGCTCCACCTGATGCACCAAACTAACCAACTTTTCATTTAGAGGCGCTGGCAAATTATTCGCTCTAGCAAGGCTGACAAATTCTCCATTAATATAATCAATTTCCGAGGCCTTGCCGCGTTTTATACTTTGCAAAATTGAGCCATAAAGCGGCTCTTTACTTAAACCAAGCATTATTCCACTATAAATCCTTGCTGACTCCTCAAGCGGCATAGATGTTAGTTTTGTTAAACGCTCCAACGGAAAATCCGGCAATGACTCGAGCCTTACACCACTGCGATTAACAATATCCAGGCCCTCTTTCCAAATAGCCATGCTTATCTTACTAACTTCCAAATCAGAAAATGCTTCCTGCATACTTTTACCAAGGATCGCCGGAATACAATTATTAGCATTCACAAAAACTTTCAGGTATTTCATTCCTTTAATATCCTCGGCAACAATTATAGGAAAGATTTTGTTAAGTATTGCGCTAACCTCTGTTACCTTTGTATTATTAGCAACAAAAGCACTGCCAATAATCCATGATCCTTCAAAATTATGAGTAATCTTGCCTGGCTCTAAATAAGTAGAACCAAACATAACAATACTTGAAAGAATATTCTCTTCGGGAACAAAACGAGCGGCAATCTTTTCTGCCTGTAACCCATTTTGTGTTGTTAGAATAATGCTTTCCTGGAGAAATTCGTGGTTTCTTCTAACGGCAGACTCCATATCCTGAGTTTTTGTGGCAAAGATTGCCAAATCAGGGCAAAAATCAAGCTTATCCGATATGTCAACTGCTACCTGAAAATCTCCTCTTGCTCCAGAAATCTTAAGGCCGGCTGTTCGAACTTTATTCACTGTATCAGCCAAGGCAACAACAGAAACACTCTCGTCTTTTATTTTTAAATAAGCTGCGACTAAGCCACCTATGGCACCTGCCCCAATAACTGCGATTTTCATCTTTTGTAAGCGGATTACTGCTAATTATTACTTAGGATAACCGTATTTCTTATAGTCAAAACCTGTCTGATCAAGCAGCCTAACCATCATTGAATAAAACGGCGACGGAACATCAGTAAAAAACGCCCCGACTATGTCTTGCTCCTCAACAAATTTAGCATTACGCTCTAAAGCAAGCTCTTCAGAACGCTTAACTACAGCTTCTTCAGTAATATGACGGTGAAAAACAGGAATTTTGCTAATCAATACCTTAAATTTTTCTTGTGCTTTATTGTCCCAATTCATAGTTCTTTCTTTATTTATCCCTACGCTAACTGAGGAAAACAGCACCTTTTCTTTCCCAATTGGTGTGGGGATGTAGTAAAATTTTACTATTTAAATTTTATTAAAGTTTATACTTAAAAACTCTACCTGTCAAGAAAAAAATCCCAAAATCCGTTTTTATGCTAAACTAATGCCATGAAAATAACCATTAAATCCAAACCAGAAGACTTTATTGTTGAAGAAGAAGCAATTTTACCTATTAAAAACAAAGGCGCTTTCTCTGTTTATCAACTTACCAAAAAAGGCTGGAACACTATTGATTTACTGCACCGGCTCTCTCAAGAGTTAAAGATCCCCTATAATTCATTGTCTTATGGAGCGAGAAAAGACAGGCACGCACTCACTACTCAATACATTGCCATCAAAAACTATCATAAACCTGAGTTTAAACAGAAAGATTTTTCATTAAAATTGATTGGTTTTATGGACCGAGCCATGGGGCCAGATCTAATTAAGGAAAACAAGTTTAAAATTGCTATCAGAAATCTAAATGCCAATCAAATTAAAAACGCCTTAAACGAAATTGCTATCATTCAAGAAACTGGTTATCCTAATTACTTTGATGACCAAAGGTTTGGTAGTTTTGATACAAACCAGGGGTTTTTTGCAGATAAGGTCTTAAAAGGGCATTTTAATGGTGCTTTAAAAATACACCTTACAGCTAACAATCAATTTTTTCTTAAACACTGGAAAGACTGGAAAACTTGCCTGGAACATGCCAAAACAAAATTTGAAAAAGATGCTTTTTTATTTCTTTTACAAGACCCAAATAAATTTCTGCCGCTTCTAAAATTAATTCCAAAAGATGAGTTAACTATTTATTTCTCAGCTTTTCAATCTTACCTTTGGAATGAAGTTTTAAGCAAGATTATTCTTCAAAAAACTTCTGCCCCATTTAAAGCTTACAAAGGCATTGCTGGTGATTACTTATTTTATACAAACTTAGAAAAAGAGGCTTTTGAGTACTTAAAGAGCTTGGAGCTTCCAGCCCCAAGCGCAAAAACAAAAATGCCGGATAAGCTAAGCCAACATATATATGAAAATATACTGGGTGAAAACCACTTAAAAGCAGCAATGTTTAATCAAAAAAAACTACGTAAAGCCTTCTTTAAACCTACGCTTAGAAAGGCAATTATATCCCCAACAGACTTGTCATTTACAACTACTGATGACGAACTTTATCACGAAAAACAAAAGCTTAAATTGTGCTTTACTCTTGCCAAAGGCAGCTTTGCAACCATGTTTCTCAAGCGCATTTTTAGCTCGTAATTACCTCAGATTGGACATTTATAAATAGAGCTATTTTGACTAATTTTCTTTATTTTCAGAGTGGACATTGACAGAAAAACTAGGTTTAAAATACTTGCTAATTGTTGCCAGATTGGACATTATATAATGGGTCTTAACGATCCGTTTACTGCCTATCTTTTACCTAGTTTCTCAGAAGCTTTTCTAGGCTACTCAAACCAATAAAAACATTGCTTATTTATTCTTCTGGCTATGCAATTTGCTCTTTTTGCTGGCTAGCTACTTTTTCTTTAATTATACGTTTTTATACCTCCTGACCTTGACAAACCTCTAACCATAATATATACTTTATATGGAACTACGCTCTGTATATAATATAGGAAATACGATAATGGTAAACTATCCGAAAGGATGGGGCATCCCGACGTTCTCTTGTTTAGAGAAATCGGGATCCCGACCGCGAATAAAATGAGCGCGTCGGGACAAAGCTATAGGGCCTGACTCCCTCAAAAGGGAATGGCTGCCAGCTGCCGAAACAAAGCAACAAAGCATGTGCCCATTCTAATATATTGATAGAATGGGTTTTTTGTTGCATGGCGTTACTGCCCCGTATTCCTTTTGGATGCGGGGCTTCTTATTTTAGAGGATGAAAATGAACCTAAAAACAGCGGCAAAAATAATCTTAGTAATAATAGCAGCATGGATGTTATCTATGACATGCTGTGTGAGAGATTCTTTTTGTCTGCCTGAAGTTGATTCAGTAGAAGCAGGTTCAATTACATTTGATAATTCTGTAGTAAATACCATGACCATTAATGCCAGTGATAAAGCAATAGTAAATTATAAATCTTTTAGTATAGCTGCAAATGAAACAGTTAATGTAGTACTTCCTGATAGTTCCAGCCAAATCTTAAACAGGGTAGTTGAAAATAATGTATCCAATATACTTGGTAATCTTTTCTGCAATGGTGTCTTGTTTTTGGTTAACCCAGCAGGTATTAATGTAGGGCCAAATGCTAATGTCCAATCTGCAGGGTTAGTCTTCTCTACCCGTGACATCACTAACTCAAACTTTTTGTCTTCAAACTATGTGTTTGAGAAAACCTCCAAAGAAGCTCTGGACTACTTACTCTTAAACCAGGGTAACATCAAAATAACCAATGCAGGCTTTGGAGTGTTTGTTGCAGGAGCCATTGAAAACTCTGGGATTATTACTGCAGAACTAGGAACCATTGCCATGGCAGCAGGAGATTTGGTAACCTTAAGTTTAGCCGGGAACCAATTCATCTCTATAGCTGTTGACAAGGAAACTGCTTCTACTGTATATGACTACCAGGGTAAGCCTGTAACAGATCAGATTAAGAATACCGGAACTATACAAGCAAAGAATATTATCTTAAAGGCTGAAGCCTTACCTGGCTTGTTTGAGAAGGCAATTAACCTTGAGGGTTTTGTCAGGGCAGATACATTAGATGATAGTAATGGTGTAGTAAGCATTACCACTAAAGGAGCAGTTTATGCTAATTTACCTGAAGTAACCAATATTGAAGTATATAAACCAGCAGGTGATATAAACCTCAAGAAGTCTACTTTAAATGATATAAATGATTTAATTACTCTTGAAGGCGAGAATATTAACCTTACTTATCTTAAAACAGCTAACTTAACCTTAAGTGCTGAGAATGCCATTAATACTCAGGAAGGCGTAATTATCCAGGCTAATCAGGTTAAGTTAATCGCTAAACAGTTTGGTTCATTAGATGTACCTTTAAACATTAACGCTAATAACACTTATATCCAAAGAACAGGTGGAAATATTGATATCTCTGAAAGCTTAGGCATAGGAACAAGTATCTTGTTAAGAGGCCCACCTGACTTGTCCGCCGACGATTCAGTGGCGGAAGGATTCGGCGCAATCATCTATAACAAAGATACCAATCTTACCC
>JACROS010000082.1 GCA_016214325.1 Candidatus Omnitrophota bacterium
AAATATATCTACGACTGCTTGAAAGACAGTGTCCCTAATATTAAAACTGTTACGGTTTGGGAGAATCCTACTAGCTGCGCAACTTACGAAGAATGCTGAGCCACCAATAAACAATGAAAGCAAAAATTGCAGAGGTTTTTGAGAGCGTGCAGGGAGAGGGTTTGTATTTGGGGGAGAAGCAGATATTTGTGCGTTTTTTTGGATGTAACCTAAATTGCCGCTACTGTGATACAAAGCTGGATGCTTACGCGGAATATGAGCCTTTAGAATTATTTGAAGAAATTAAAATGTATCAGGATAAATATCATTCTGTTTCTTTTACAGGGGGAGAACCTCTGTTGCAATCAGATTTTCTAAAAGAGGTCTTAAAATTTACATACCGATACGGGCATAATAATTACCTCGAAACCAATGGTACGTTAGTTAAGGAATTAGAAAATGTAATTGATTATATTGATATTGTGGCTATGGATTTTAAACTTCCCAGCTCAACAGGTTTGTTTGCCTTTTGGGATATTCATAGGCAGTTTCTTAAGGTGGCATCCAGAAAAGAAGTATTTGTTAAGATTATAGTTTGTTTAAATACAAAAGAAGAAGATTTAAATCAGTCGTTATCCATTATAAGAGATGAGAACAAGGCAGTGATATTGGTGCTTCAGCCTGATAGTTTTGCTCAGGCGGGTTCTTTAGATGAGAAGCTGGAGAGATTCAAGAATATTTGCCACGCTCAAGGGGTAACTTCGTTTGTAATTCCACAGATTCATAAAATTGCAGGTGTAAGATGAAAAATAAATCAAGCTATGAAAATCTACAGCAAAATGTAAGAAAACTAAAGACTCCAGAAATTGAGGTTTGGGAAAATCAGTATCCGGATAAAGATTATGTTATTTCTATTGAGATTCCAGAGTTTACTTGTATTTGTCCAAAGACAGGCTTGCCTGATTTTGCGGTGATTAAAATTGATTATTCTCCGGATAAATATTGTGTTGAGTTAAAGTCCTTAAAGATGTATACAATTTTCTTCAGGAATATTGGTATATTTCATGAACATTTAACTAATGTAATATTGGATGATTTTGTTAAATGGTGCAAACCTCGTTGGGCGAAGATTATTTCAGAGTTTAACCCCCGAGGAGGCATTAAGACGGTAGTTTCGCGGGAATATAAAAGAAAATGAGAGTGATTTCTGCAGATAAAATAAGTAAGGCTGTAAGTGATTTATGCGCAAAGGCTAATTTTTCTCTGCGTAAAGATGTTTTAGAATGTTTGAAGGCCGCTTATAAAAAAGAGGCGAACAAAAAAGCAAAGAAGTTTCTGGGTGCGGTTATTGCTAATGCTTATGTTGCCAATAAAGAACGCATTGCTATTTGTCAGGACACTGGTTTACCGATATTGTTTCTTGAGGTTGGGCAGGACGTATTAATTAAAGGTGATTTAAAAAAGGCCGTAAATAAAGGGGTTGACCAGGGGTACAAAAAATACTTTTTGAGAAATTCTATTGTGCATGATCCTGTCGATAGAAAAGAACCGGGTTTTATTCCGGCTCTAATTCATATAGACTTAGTTAAAGGTAGTAAGATTAAAATAACCCTTCTTGCTAAGGGGTTCGGTTGCGAGAATAAGAGCCGTTTAAAAATGTTTAATCCCACAGTTTCTTTTAGCCAGATTAAGCAATTTGTTGTAGAGGCAGTTAAAGATAGCGGTGCGGATGCCTGTCCGCCGTATGTGGTAGGAGTAGGCATTGGAGGCACTGCTGATTATTCGGGGTATTTGGCAAAGAAAGCTTTGCTTAAGCCTGTCGCCTGTACCAAAATACGAAAACTTGAATCAGATCTTTTAAAAGAGATTAATCGCTTAAACATCGGCCCGATGGGCTTAGGAGGTAAATTTACTTGTTTGGGCGTAAACATTGAAACTGCTCCGACGCATATTGCCGGGCTTCCTGTTTCAGTGAATATTAGTTGTCATGCATTAAGAAGCGCAGTAATTGAGTTATAAAATTTAAAATGGAAATCAAAATACCCTTGGATATAAAGAAGGTAAAGCAACTAAAAGCAGGCGATGAAGTTTTGTTGTCAGGTGTGATTTATACTGCGCGTGATCAGGCGCACAAAAGATTATCTGCAGTAATTGATGCCGGGAAGAAGCTTCCTTTTGATTTAAATGGGCAGGTGATTTATTATTGCGGCCCGACGAAAACTCCTAAGGGAAAGATTATTGGTTCTTGCGGCCCGACCACCAGCAGGCGCATGGATGAATTTAGCGAAAAGTTATTGGCTAAAGGCTTGATGGGGATGATTGGTAAAGGTGGGCGCTCTCCAGATGTGAGAAATGCCATAAAAAAATATTCCTCAGTTTATTTTTTGGCATATGCTGGATGCGGTGCGCTGTTGTCAAAATATGTGAAGAAAGCAGAGCTTGTTAGTTATAAAGATTTGGGCCCCGAGGCAATTTTGAGGCTTGAGGTAAAGGATTTCCCGCTTATTGTCGGGATAGATAGCAATGGAAGGAGTATTTATGATTAGATTTGATGGCCGTGAACACAGCCAAATGCGTAAGGTACAAATTCAACGTGATTATTTAAAATATCCAGAAGGTTCATGTTTGATTGAGCTAGGAAATACTAAAGTTATTTGCACTGCTTCAGTTGATGAAAATGTGCCGCAGTTTTTAAAAGGAAGTGGCACTGGTTGGGTAACAGCAGAGTATGGCATGTTGCCGCGTTCTTGTTCAACGCGTATTCAGCGTGGTAAGGATTCGGGGCGTACTTATGAAATTCAGCGTTTGGTGGGAAGGTCTTTGCGTTCAGTTACCGAGATGACAAAAATAGGCGAGCGCACCATTTGGATTGACTGCGACGTAATTCAGGCGGATGGCGGCACGCGCACAGCCTCTATTACGGGTAGTTTTGTTGCATTAGTCGATGCATTGTATAAATTAAAGAAGAATGGATCAATTAGAGAGGTTCCAATACGCGACTATGTAGCTGCAACTAGCGTTGGTATTTTGGAGGGGCAGCAGCTATTAGATTTATGTTATGCTGAAGATTCAAAAGCAGAAGTGGATATGAATATTATTATGACCGGAAGCAGTGAGTTTATTGAAATTCAAGGTACTGCCGAAAGGCAGCCTTTTAGTAAGCAAGACATGGATGCTATGTTAGCTTTAGCGAAGAAAGGCATTGAAGAATTATTTAGTATTCAAAGAAAATTAGTCGGAGATATTTTATTGTAGATATGTTTTTAGTGGTTGCTACGAAAAATCAGAAGAAACTGGGTGAGATTAAAGAAATCTTGCGCGGCTTTAATTTTAAGTTGCGTTCTTTGGCAGATTATGGCAAAACTCCGGATGTGGTTGAAGACGGGGTTACTTTTAAGGAGAATGCAATTAAGAAGGCGCTTGAGCTTGCGCATTTTACCGGAGAGCTTACGCTAGGCGAGGACTCTGGTTTATGCGTTGATGCTTTGGGGGGCCGTCCGGGAGTTTATTCTTCGCGTTTTGCAGGAGAATCTAAGAGTGACGAAAAGAATAATCAGAAACTTTTACGTTTATTAAAGGATACGCCTTTAAATAAAAGAAGAGCTCATTATGTTTGTGCAGTGGCTTTGGCAGATAAACATGGCTTAATTGGTGTGGTTGAGGGCAAATGTTACGGAAGAATTGATTTTGAATTAAAAGGAAATCATGGTTTTGGTTATGATCCTCTGTTTTTGATTCCAAAATTTAAGAAAACATTTGGCGAACTTGATGAAAAGATAAAGCATACAATGAGTCATCGCTATCGTGCTCTTAATAAGGCAAAAAAAGTTTTGCTGAAATATGTTGAGAATAAGAAGAGTAATTGATATAATTTAGGTTTACGGGGCGTGGCTCAGTTTGGCTAGAGCGCTTGCTTTGGGAGCAAGAGGTCACAGGTTCAAGTCCTGTCGCCCCGATTAAGTTTATAATAGCAGTTGTTCTTTTTTAAAATAAGAATTTGCGCCTGTAGCTCAATTGGATAGAGCACCTGCCTTCTAAGCCGGTGGTTGGCCGTTCGATTCGGCCCAGGCGCACAAAAAATATAAATAATGAATCTTCTAAAAAAGATAATTTCAATATCAATAGCTTTAGTTTTTGTGTTTTTTGCTATAGCTTATGTTTTTCTGGCTTTTAAAGGTAAAGATATTTTATTGGGTCAACTTGAAAAAATCACCAAGAAAAAGGTAACTGCCGGATATTTTGGGATCGCGTTTCCGTTAAACCTTGAAATTAAGAACCTTAATGTTGAAGGCCTTGCAAATGTCAGCAGTGTTTATATTTCTCCGAGCATTATTTATTTACTAGCCGGTAAGATTGCTTTAAATAGGGTCGTTATTGAAAATCCTGATTTAACTTTTGAAGGAAAGGTCCCGGGTGCTGCGGATATAATTGCTGCTCCTTTAGCAGAAGTTGATAAAGAAGAAGAGAAAGTTGAGAAAACTGTTCCCTTACGTTTAATTGTTAAGAAGTTAATATTAAAAAACGGCAGGATTCAATTTACCGACCATGGAGTTAGTAAGGAAGGCCTTAAGTTTACTGTTAAGGATATAAATTTAAATCTTTCTAATCTGTATATGTTTCCTGTGTCGGTAATTACTAATTTTGAATTAAGTGGAAGAATTCCTTGGCGTAAAGGAGAAGAAGAAGGCAAGATTGATGCTAATGGCTGGATAAACTTATATAAAAAAGATATTCAGGCAGTCTTGAAAGTGCGCGATATTGATGGGATCTATTTTTATCCATATTATTCTAATTGGGTTGATTTAGAGGGCGCTCATATTGACTGATGCTGTGCTTGATTATTTTAAGGCACTTGACCAGGGTAAGATCACTTTAGATTTTATTTTTAAGACTAAAATGGACCGTCCGGAATTTAGTTTCAGTAACATTAAAATGGCTTTTGAAGATAAGCTTGCAGTTGCCCGCGGCAAAGGTTTTAAGCCGCAGGATGTTTTGCTTTTGCCGACGAAGCTTCTTGAGGGAAGCGTTAAAGGAGCAACCGAGCTTTCTAAGGCTGTGATTGATGGCACTTTTGCAGTTGGTAATGAATTGAAGAAAGCTGTGGAAGAGGTTTTTAGGAAAGAACCTCAGAAATAAAAATAGATTATGGTGGTTGTAGCTCAATTGGTTAGAGCGCTAGACTGTGGTCTAGTTAATTGATTTGACAACTTGAGCGTTCTTTGATAAAATTATAGTTATGGTTGACAAGAAATGTAAGATTTGTGGTAAAAAATTCCTTATAAAAGAATTTCACGCTAAAAAAGGCTGGGGGAAATATTGTTCTATAAAGTGTCGCACTAAAGCACAGTTTAAAGGTAGGTGGGTTGAATGTGCTTATTGTGGAAAAAAGATTTGGAGAACACCTAAAGATTTTAAGAGATCAAAAAGGAATAGATTTTTCTGTAGCGTAGCTTGTCATTGTGCTTGGGAAAATAAATTTGTTCGTTTTGGCGTTAATGCGCCAAATTGGATATCAGGTGAAGCTGTCTATCGTGATTTAATGCGTAGGTACAATGTTCCATATAAATGCGTTATGTGCGGAATTTCTGATAAAAGGGTATTAGTTGTTCATCACAAAGATAGTAATAGAAGAAATAATAAAATTGATAATTTAGAAAGAATTTGTTGTAATTGTCATGCTATTTTGCATGCATAGTGATTAATTATGGTGGCTGTAGCTCAATTGGTTAGAGCGCTAGACTGTGGCTCTGGAGGTTTTGCGGGTTCGATCCCCGTCAGCCACCCCATTATTCAGAATGTTTTCTTGTTTATTTCGGCAAAATAGCTTAAACGTAGTTTGACATAAAAAAGAGACAGTAAAGGTGTATTCTAGAAACAAATTATTGGTGTGTTGTTTTTGAAAAGGGAAAATGCCAGGTAGAAATAATTAAAACCTTCGCTTGAGAAAGCGGAGGTTTTTTGTTTTGCAATCCTTCGATAAGTAAGTATAATTATAAAAAAGGAGATACCATGGCTCAGTGGATATTTTTAGTGTTATTTTTTGTTTTTGTATCAGCAGGCTGCCGGTCTTATAATCCGCCTATCTCAGATCAAGCAAAGTTTGACTTGATGAAGCCGATAGACTGCAGTAAGGCTAATGAAGATATAACTACGCTTGAGCAGGAGAAAGCGGCCAGCTCGGATCAGCTTAAGGCTGGAGTAAAAATGTTTGTACCTGCTGCCGCATCAAGGGCGATATTGCATGGCGATTATCAGGAGCGCAAAGAAGTAGCAATCGGAGAATATAATCAGGCCATTGAAGATAAGATCAATCAAATAAAACAAAAATGCGGTGCGGAATGATTATATTATGAAAAGAAAGTTTTTGTGCAGTTTTGTAAGTTTAAAGCAGCTTTCTAAGAGCGGAGTTGTTTTTTTATTTATTGGATTGCTGGTTTGCACGGCTGTTGGCTGTGGGAAATCATTTATAGGTAACCAGCCGCAGAAAACAGCAGTTTTTAAAACAGCCCAGCAAATTGAAGTTTACCAACTGGCTAAATCGTGCGCCAGCTGGGATGGCGTGCTTTTATCAGCTTATCCCAAAGATCAGCCGGAAATTAGTATCTTGCGTATTGTGATTCCGCCGGGTGCGATCCTGAAGGCATAAACATCCATTTATTAATGCTGGTGTATTGTTAAAGGGTGAGTTGACGGTTCAGACTGAAAATGGAAAAATACTTCACCTTAAGACTGGAGATGCTATTGTGGAAGTAGTAGATACTTGGCATTATGGAAAAAATGAAGGTGCAGATCCGGCAGAAATTATTGTTTTTTACGCCGGAGTAAAAGGCGCGCCGATTACGGTTCGTCATGGAGAATTGGGAATTACAAAGTAAATAAGAAATAGAAAATTGGTTTTCTTTAGTAGTTCTTGAATTGTAGAGGATAAAGTTAATGAGTAAAAAGAAACAAGTTACGCTTAAAATATTTGCAGCTTTGGCCCTTACGGATCTTTTGGAAACATTTGCGCAATTTTGTTTTAAGAAAAGTGCTATCTCAGCAGAGCTATTGAAAATAAGTTTTTTTGGTGCAGGGCTTGAATTTGTCGGGATGCTTGTGCGTTCGCCTTTTTTATGGTTGGGCTTGTTTTCAGTTTTTGTTATATTCGTTCTTTGGTGTGCAATTCTTTCAGAAATTGACTTATCTGTTGCTGTTCCAGTAGCTAGCATTAGCTACATTACTATTCCTCTTGTTTCTGTAATATTTTTGGGCGAGAAAATATCTCTTATGCAGTGGTCAGGAATATCTTTCATATTATTTGGAATAATTTTGGTATCGCTTAGCACTAAAACGAGCGAGGAGTTATAATGGCGCGAGGATTTATTTTTATCTTAAGTTTAATATTTTTGACTGACCTTATTGACACGATAGGCCAGTTGATTCTTAAAAGGTCAATTAATAGTTTAGATTTTCATATTGATAGTTTTACAAAAGCGTTTAAATTAGTTGTGCAATTATTAAAGATTCCCCGTGTGTGGTTTGGTTTTATATTGAGCGGAGTTTCTCTGGTTGTTTGGCTTTTTGTTTTAACAAGGGCAGAGCTGGGGTTTGCCTTTTCTTTAGATAGTATGCGTTATATCCTCATTGCGTTAGCTTCGGCGTTTTTTCTTAAAGAAAAAATTGTTCCTATCCGCTGGCTGGGTATTTTTTGTGTGATTTTAGGGATTGTTCTGGTTGCAGCAGGACAACATTAATTAGGCGTGGCTATTCATCCAAATTTAACCGTTAAAGTAACAAGGGCAATCAAAGATATTCCAATGCAGGATTGGAATATGGCTTTTTTGCCGGTGCTGGAAAACTATTATTTCTTTAAAGCTTTAGATGAGTCTAATTTTGAGCAGTTTTCATTTTTTTATATAATTGTATACAAGGATGGCGTACCAGTAGGGGCAACGAGTTGTTTTAATATGCGTTTTTCCCTTGATATGACGGTGAATGGATTCTTGAGGCATGTTTTTAGTGCAGCAAAAAAGATTGTGCCGAATATTCTAAGCCCAAGAGTGTTGATATGTGGTTTACCGATGGGGCAGGGGCGCATAGGGATTACAGATGATAGCTCAGCTGTTATGGAGGCAATACGGGATTCAGTAGAGCATCTGGCGCAGGAAGAAAAAGCAGCAATGATTATTTTTAAAGATTTTACCAGCGTTTATGAAAATTCTTTTAAGCCATTTTTAAAACTCGGATATTTTAAAATTGAGAGCATTCCTTCAACAGAAATGCAGATTAACTTTGCAAGTTTTGAAGAGTATCTTAAAGCCTTGAGCCGGGCTTCGCGGGAAGGCCTAAAAAGAAACCTTAAAAAGACTGATAGTCAGGTAAAAATAGATTTTCAAGCTAAAGATAAATTAGATGAAGAAGAATTATCGCAGGTTCATGAACTTTATTTGCAGACTTACAAAAAGCAGGATATTGGATTAGAGAAATTGCCTATTGAATTTTTTAGGAGCGTGTCAAGAAACATGCCGCATGAGGTTAAATATTTTCTGTGGAAAATTGATTCTAAGATTGCAGCGTTTGCCTTTTGTTTGTTTAAAGGCGATTATTTTATAGACTATTATCTTGGCTTTGATTACACAATATCGCATAAGTACAATCTTTACTCTGTTCGTTTTCGTGACCTATTAAAATGGTGCATAGAGCATGGAATTAAGAAGTATGAGATGGGAGTTACTAGCTATGAGGTAAAGAGGCGCTTGGGATTTAATTTTATTCGTCTTTATTTTTATATGAAGCATCGCAACCCAATTATTAATAAATGTATTCCTTTCCTGAAATTTTTATTTGCTCCTGAATATTTTGACCCTGTTTTTAAAGAAATGAATGCAGATGTGGAATAATAAGGAGGTTGTTGGTATGAGAAAATTATATTTTGTTTTAACATTAATAATAGCATTGTCGGGGTGTGCCACAAAAATGGCTTATCTGAATACGCAAAAACCGCCTGAAGAGGTGAAAAAAGATAAAGATAATTGTCAGGCAGTAGTTGATGCTTCTGATTTTAAAGATTCTGGTTTAAAACAGAAGAAGTTCGACCAGTGCATGAAAGAGCAAGGATATAATGTTGTTTCCGAAGAGAAAGCGGAAAAGATTCAGGGATTTAAACAACTATGGGTAAAACAGGGAGTTGATTTTAAGAATTACGAAGCAATTTTTATTGATAAAGTGGATTTAGAGCAGGTAAAAGTTAACAATTTGCATATTCCCGGCACCAAAGTTATTGATGAGGACATAAATAATCTGGGAGAAGAAATGCTGAAGCGTTTCTCCGAGGCTTTAATTGTTGTGATGCCGGTTATTTCAGATAAAGAAAAAGCACAGGATAAAAAAGTTCTTTATATCAGTTTAAAATTAAATAATATTTCTCAAACTAATGTTTGTGTTAACGCAGCGTTAGGGGTAGCAGGGCATTTTTCGCCCGTGCCTTTACCCGGAGGCCCGGAAGGAACATTTTCTTTTGAAGGAGTGATAGCTGATTATTCTAATAAGGAAGAATTAATTATTATCTCAGATGAGTGCAAAGAAAGTAAGAATTCTTCTTTGGCAGGGCTAGAGAATTTTGAGAAATGGAAACATGCCTATAATATTATGGATTATTGGGCAGATCATCTGGCGGCATTGCTTGCTAAAGAACGCGGGCAGGAGTATAAGTCCAAGCTGGGAATGAAATTGATAGATTTCTAAGGATGAGCTTTACAATTTATTGTTAATATTATTGGGGTATTTCTATGGATAGAAAGATAATGAATCTAGGTCTTAAGGCTTGTTCGCGAAGTATGTATGAAGAAGATAGGGTCTGGTCACGTTATAGCCAGGATAAGGTTGATATTGGAGAAGAGCTTGCTAAAGTGATAAGAACTCTGAATAAGGGGCTTTCGCTTTCTGAGTCTATTCGTGCGTTGTCAATTGGCTCAAGTATTGAGCCACAGTTTCGCATACTTGAAACGGCTTGTAGAGAAGGCTTGTATCTTTTGGATATAGACAAAGCTGCTCTTGGAGTTATTAAGGAGCGAATTAAACGTCAGTGCACAAGTCATGTATCAGCTATTTGTGGAGATTACAATAAAATATTATTGAATACTAGTCATGCGAGAGCGTTTTTAAAAAAATATCTCGGAGGAGAAAGGGTTAGGCTTATAACTTTGCATCACTCATTATATTATTCTAAGGAATCAGACTGGATACAAATATTTGAGAATCTCTATAATAATATTCTGCAGCCAGAAAGCGCGATTCATGCTGTGCTTATGGCGTCTGAAACAAATAATGAATACACTACTACCTGGCTTTATAACCATTTTGCAGGTAAGTTTTTCAACTGCTATAATGACCAAAACCTGCGTGAGTTCGCCCAGAAACTAAAAATAAACCCTTTGTTTAAGAAAGCTCAGGTTTTTGTAGATACTCATCCGGTTAGGTTCTTTGTAAGTGATTTTTCTAAATTTATGTCTGTAGTCTGGATGATACTTTTATATCCAAATGTCCACAAATATACCTTTGCTCAAAGAGAAGAAATTACCGAGTATGTCTATAATAAATTTTGGCTTAAAAAGAAACCTTTGATACAGATGCAGGATCATCTTGTAATTTATAATGGCATTCGTTTTAAAGGCCTTATATAAAAATAGTTTAAGAATTATTTATCTATGCCTTGGCACGTTTATATAATTGAATGTAGCGATAGCAGGCTGTATACAGGAATTACTAATAATCTTGACCGTAGGATCAAAGCACATAACAGCGGTAATGGTTGCCGGTTTACTAAATATCGCGTACCAGTAGAATTAGTTTATTGTGAGGAAGCTTTAGGCCGCTCGCAAGCCTTAAAAAAAGAAGCGCAGATTAAACAGTTACCTCGAGAAAAGAAGCTGAAATTAATCGCCAATCAATGTTTAGTTAAATAAAAGATAATAAACATTGATAAATAGCATTATTGTGATATACTTATGCTAGTAAAAGTTTAGGAGTCTTAGCCGCGAGGACAGGATAACTGACCTTGCGGTTTTTTTGTTGCCGCAGATAGCGGCACAATAATCCTTTTGATTGGGTTGGTATCAAGTCATTGTTTGTCCCGCTAGGAATCTAAAAATTCTAAGCAGGCACCCCGTCTTAAAGGATAGACGGGTGTGTCCTTTTTGGACAATGAAGATAATGCGGATTTCTAGAAATTTACTAAATTTAGAGAAAAGGAGGTAACAAACAATGGCAAGAGGAACAGTAAAGTGGTTTAGTGATCAGAAAGGTTATGGATTTATTACACCGGAAAATGGAAAAGATGTTTTCGTGCATCATTCCATGATTCAGGGTGAAGGCTATAAGTCTTTAGCTGAAGGTGCTCAGGTTGAGTTCAATATCGAACAGGGCCCTAAAGGCGAACAGGCTACAAATGTAGTCAAACTTTAATCTAGAACTAAAAAATAGGGCCCGGTATCTTTTTTAGATCCGGGCTCTTACTTTTCGCAGAAAGCGAACACCCGCCAATCCGATATGGCGGGGTGTATTATATTAGAAGTAGAGATAACTAATTTTATGGCATTAATCAGTATACAAGAAGCTTCTCTTAAATTCAGCGGCCCGCTTATCTTTGATTATCTTGATTTGCAGTTAGAGCCGGGCGAGAGGGTTGCCTTACTTGGCCGAAACGGCGCAGGTAAAACTACTCTTATGAAGGTGATGGCTGGCCAGCTTGAGCTTGACGAGGGAAGAATTATTTTCCAAAAAGGAATTCAGGTTACACATCTTCCTCAGGAAGTGCCGCTTGATGTGGAAGGAAGTGTTTTTGATGTTGTCCTTTCTGGTTTGGGGGAGCGCGCCAATCTTTTAAGCAAATACCACCAGCTTACCCATAGGCTTCATACTGAACATGCTCCAGAATTATTAAAACAACTTGATGAATTGCAGGATGAATTAAATCGTACCAATAGCTGGGATGTTAATAATCAGGTTGAAGATGTTATTGAGCGGATGAAGCTTAACGCAGACATGGATTTTAAAAGCCTTTCCGGCGGGCAGAAACGCAGAGCGTTTTTAGCCAGAGCCCTTGTTTTAAAACCAGAAGTTTTACTTCTTGATGAGCCTACTAATCATCTGGATATTGATTCAATTAATTGGCTGGAGGGATTTCTTTCTAACTACCCAGGAACAATTTTCTTTGTTACTCATGACCGGATGTTTATGACGCATTTAGCGACTAGGATCGTCGAGCTTGACCGAGGTAAGATTTATAGTTGGGCTTGTGATTACGGCACTTTTCTTGAACGCAAGCAAGCAGCGCTAGATATTGAAGAATCATCGTGGAATCATTTTGATAAAAAATTAGCTGAAGAAGAAGTATGGATTCGCCAGGGGATTAAGGCCAGGAGATGCCGTAATGAAGGCCGGGTAAAGGCCTTGGAACGATTAAGAGAAATAAAGAAAACTCAGCGCAAGCAGGAGGGCAAGGTGCGCATGCGTGCGCAAAAATCCGTTCTTTCCGGGCACAGAGTGGTTAAAGCCAGCGAGTTAGATTTTAGTTATGATGACAAGTGTTTGATTCGGGATTTTTCTACTCAGATTATGCGTCAGGATAAAATCGGCGTGATTGGCCCTAATGGCAGTGGTAAGACTACGCTGCTGCGTATTTTATTGGGAAAACTTAGCCCTCAAGCAGGGAAAGTTTCCTTGGGAACCAACTTAGAGATTGCTTATTATGATCAATTGCGCGAGCAGTTAGATGAAGAAAAAACAGTTGCTGAAAATATAAACGGCGAAAGCGAGTTTATAATCATTAACGGCAAGCCTAAGCATATTTTGGGATATCTGCAGGATTTTCTTTTTGCACCTGATCGTGCTCGTACGAAGGTAAAAGTCCTTTCTGGAGGAGAACGAAATCGTTTATTTCTGGCAAAGTTGTTTTCTAAGCCTTCTAATGTGCTGGTGATGGATGAGCCCACTAATGATTTGGATATTGAAACTTTGGAGCTTCTTGAGGAATTGCTTCTGGAGTATCCAGGTACGTTGCTTTTAGTCAGCCACGATCGGGCATTCTTAAATAATGTGGTTACTTCTACTATGGTTTTAGAAGGTGAGGGTATAATTAATGAATATCCCGGAGGTTATGATGATTGGTTAAGTCAGCGTCAGTCAATATCAAAGCCTGAACCGTCAAAAATCAAGGCAAAAAAAGAACCTGTAAAAGTAGTAAAGCCTATTATTCAACGTAAGCTTACCTATAAAGAGCAGCAAGAACTAGACAGCCTGCCTTTAAAAATTGAAAAATTAGAAGAAGAACAAAAAGTGCTATATAATTTGTTTGCGGACATTGCTTTTTACCAACGAGATTCCACGGAAATCAGCCAAGCTAAGGATAAGTCTGCATCTTTATCTGAGCAGATTCAAAAAGCTTACGAGCGTTGGGATTATTTGGCAGAATTAGCAGAATGAAGTCAAAAAGGAGGCTATGTTGACAAGAGATAATTATTCTTTTAAGAAATATCAAAAAGAATTGGCAAAGAAAAAGAAGATGGAAGAAAAGAAACAGAGAAAGTTGGATAAAAAAGCAGCAGACGCTGCGGCTGAGCTTGGGCAAATCTCTAATGAACAGATAGCTTTAGAGTAAATAAACACTTGTAGTGTTTGGTAAAAGATTTATAATAAAGATTAATATAGGTTTACATAAGTGACACTTGGCGCTAATCGTATTTGCGCCGGAATTGTGTCTTTATACAAGGAGGAAACATGGGGTATCAAGGTGGCGGCGGTTTTGGCGGCGGGTTTGGCGGTGGTCCACGAGAAGTGCACAAAGCGGTTTGCGCAGATTGCAAAAAGGAATGTGAAGTTCCTTTTAAGCCTAGAAATGACCGTCCAGTGTATTGCAGGGATTGTTTTTCAAAGCGCAAGGATCAAAGCCGTTAAATGGCAATT
>JACROS010000079.1 GCA_016214325.1 Candidatus Omnitrophota bacterium
GGTCAATGCATTATGTTGCAATATTAAGCGCTGTGTCAAAGCCAAAGGTATAATCTGTAGCAGAGAGATCATTATCAATAGTTTTAGGAACTCCGACTATATTTGGTATTCCGTCTTTGGTTAATTTTGATGCTACTCCTAACGTGTCTTCTCCACCGACGGCAATAAGCGCGTCTAAGCCCAGCTTCTTAAAATTATCTTTTACTTTTTGTAAATCCCCTTCTTTTTTATAGGGATTTGTTCGGCTTGTTCCTAAGATTGTTCCGCCTTTAGGTAAAATTCCAGAAACTGAATCTATGTTTAATGGCAGGGTCTTGTTTTCTACTAATCCTTTCCATCCATCTTTAATTCCCATAACTTCATAACCTTCAAGAAGAGCTTTTCTGACCACTGCTCTTATTACAGGGTTTAATCCAGGGCAATCGCCTCCACCAGTAAGTATCCCTATCTTTACCATCTTTGTTTCCTCCTATTTAAGTTGTTTATCCTCTGCTATATCCACCAAAGGGTATATTTGGTTGTTCTTTTTCAATTTCTTTTCTTTTTCTGTCTTTCTCTTCATGTGAAATAATCTTTGCCACATGAATCTTTATAAGAATTTGTTCTTCAATTCCAAGAACTTCTTGTATTTTATTCTTTGTAATTTCCTGTAAACGGGCTGTTAGGTCTGGAATATTAGCTTCAGACCTTAACACTACTCGTAAATCAACCAGAATCCCTTTTTTAGTAGCAATAACATCAGGCCTCAATTCTTTAATTTCAGGAATAACTCCTGCAAGTCTTTTAATAAGATCCTCGACAGCAGAAAGTGCAATAGTAACCTGGCCAGAGGATGTAGTAAAGGCAATAGTTTTTTCTCTTTGAAAACGGCCAAGAATTAACTGAGCGAAAGAAAAACTGAGTAAAATAAGAAGTATTCC
The DNA here is from genome assembly GCA_016214325.1 of Candidatus Omnitrophota bacterium. Taxonomy (GTDB): domain Bacteria; phylum Omnitrophota; class Gorgyraeia; order Gygaellales; family Profunditerraquicolaceae; genus JACROS01. The sequence continues at coordinate 921 of JACROS010000079.1, forward strand.
TGATAAACCTGTGATTAAGCGGGAATTAAGATTTGATTGAATAAGGTTCAGGAATGAACCTATGTCTTGTGGATTTATTAAATTTAAGGAGAATGCTATAAAAACCAGGCCAATTAAAATAATAATAGCCGCATAAAATAAAATGCCTAGCACTGTGAAAAAACGCATTATTACCCCCTTTCAATTGCCTGAACGCTAATATTAATATCTTTTACTGAAAGATTGGTCATTTTTTCAAGGGCGTTACGCACACTTTCCTGAACCTTGTTTGCAACTTCTGGTATATTAAATCCGTATTTAATAACTAACGGAATATCAACTTTAACTTCTTCATTCTTATTGATTTCCACTTGGATTGCTGCTAAGTTTTTCTTTCCGGCAAGCTCTAGAAGTGCGCTTCTAAAATTTCCACCAATTCTTTTTACTCCTTCAATTTCAATTGCAGCTAGCGAAGAAATGGAAGCAATTACATTCTTATGAATTTTAATATTTCCCAAGTCAGTGCGAGACTCTTCTGCTTGCATTATAACTCTCCTTTGGATTCTTCTCTGAGCATTTCCTGTACGAAATGCGTAGAAATTTCTCCTTTTAAGAAAAGTGGATTTTCTAGCAGTTTGATATGAAAAGGAATTGTGGTTTTAATTGGTGAAATATGAAATTCGTTAAGCGCGCGGTGCATTGTTTTAACAGCATCTTGCCTGTTATTCCCGTAAGCAATGATTTTAGCAACTAAAGAATCATAATAAGGAGATATCGTGTAGCCTTGGTAAATATGTGTATCAATGCGGATATTTGGCCCTCCTGGCAAATTTAGCGATTCAATCTTTCCCGGCGAAGGCATAAAATTATTTTCGTAATCTTCAGCATTAATACGGCACTCTATAGCAGCGCCTTTAATATGAATGGCATCTTGTTGAATCTTGAATTTTTCCCCGGCAGCAATACGAATCTGTTCTTTTATCAGGTCAATTCCGGTAACCATTTCAGTAACCGGGTGTTCTACCTGAATGCGGGTATTCATTTCCATAAAATAGAAATTATTGTATTTATCAAGCAGAAACTCTATGGTTCCGGCACTTACGTAATTAAAAGCCTTTACTCCACGCACTGCTGTCTCTCCTAAGCGTTTACGTAATTTAGCATCGATAACCGGAGAAGGTGATTCTTCTAAGAGTTTTTGGTGCCTTCTTTGAATACTGCAGTCTCTTTCACCTAGGTAAACAGTATGCCCAAATTTATCAGCTAACAATTGAATTTCAATATGCCTGGGTTCTTCTATATATTTCTCAATATAACAATTTGCATTACCAAAATTTGCTTCTGCTTCAGCTTGGGCAGTCATTAAGCTTGACACTAAAGTAAGGTCGTTGTGACAGATGCGCATGCCTTTTCCGCCGCCGCCAGCAGCAGCTTTTATAATTACAGGATACCCAATTTGTTTTGCTAGTTTTAGAGCTTCTTCTTTAGTTTTGATTACTCCGGGGCTTCCGGGAACAATTGGAAGGCCTGCTTTTTTCATATTTGTGCGCGCAGCCATTTTATCGCCCATAAGGCGGATATTTTCAGGAGTGGGCCCGATAAAAGTAATCTTGCATGATTCACAAATTTCTGCAAAATGGGCGTTTTCGGCTAAAAAGCCGTATCCAGGGTGGATTGCTTCAACATCGGTAATTTCTGCAGCACTAATTATTGCAGGGATATTTAGATAGCTATTTGAACTTGCGGCTTGTCCAATACAGATTGCTTCATCAGCAAAACGCACATGAAGAGAACTGCGGTCAGCTTCTGAGAAAACAGCCACTGTACGTATTCCCATTTCCCGACAGGCTCTTATTATTCTAAGGGCTATTTCACCCCGATTTGCGATTAATATTTTGGAAAACATTTTTAGAGAGGATCAATTAAAAACATTGGCTGGCCAAATTCAACCGGCTCAGCATTATCAACAAGGATTTCTAAGAGTTTTCCTCTGACCTCAGATTTAATTTCATTCATTAATTTCATTGCTTCTATAATACAAATTACCTGTCCTGCTTCTATGGTTTGTCCAACTTCAACATAAGGTGGAGCCTCAGGGCTGGGTGATCTATAAAATGTCCCAACCATAGGTGCTCTGATTTCAACGGTTTTAGCTGCGGTTTTTTCTGCAATTTCAGGCATTGTTTGTTTATATGCCGGCTCAACAGCTTTTTCACGCTCAACAACAATTGGCCCGGAAAAACCTTCCATGCCAGAAACAGTCTTTTTTAGCCTTATGCGCATGCCTTCTTTTTCAATCTCAAGCTCCATAAGGTTGTTTTCGTTCATTAGGCTAATCATTTCTTTGATTTCTTTAATATTCACTTGCGCACCTCGTCTCTTTAAGATACTCTTTCAACGTAAGAATTGGTTCGGGTATCCACTTTTATTCTATCCCCAACATCAATAAATAAAGGAACTTGAATACTGGCTCCAGTTTCTATTTCTGCTGGTTTTGTCCCGCTTTTTGCGGTATCACCTTTTATTCCTGGTTCTGTATGAGTAATTGTAAACTCAATAAAAAAAGGTAAATTGATATTTAAGGTTTCATTTTTGTAAAAATATCCTAAAACATCTTGATTGTCTTTAAGAAATTTCTTTTTATCCCCAACGCTATCTTCTGAAATGGCAACTTCCTCAAAATTCTCCTGATCCATAAAATGATACATGCTTCCTGATTTATAGAGATATTGTAATTTTCGTTCTTCTACAAAAGCCTGGTCAATTTTTTCGTCTCCACGAAACGTTCTGTCCTGGACGTTTAAATTCTTCATATTGCGCATTTTAGCACGTACAAATGCTGAGCCTTTTCCGGGTTTAACATGCTCAGTGTCTATAACCACATACACTTCCCCGTCTACTAATATTGTCACTCCTGCCTTAATTTCGTTAATTGATAGTGCCACTTAAGACCTCGCCTCCCTTTTCTGTAACTAAAACCATGTCTTCAATTCTGATGCCAAATTTATTTGGCAGATAAACCGCTGGTTCAATAGTAAAAACCATTCCCGGTTGCATAATTGTGTTAGATTTTGGTGAAATTTTTGGGTTTTCATGGATATCTAAACCTACTCCATGTCCTAAACTGTGCCCAAAATTATCACCATAACCCGCTTCTTTAATGATTAAACGAGCTGCTAAATCTATGTCTTTACTATTTGCTCCCGGTTTAATCACGCTAAAAGCCTGCTCTTGTGCTTTATGAACTAGCTTATAAACATCGCGCACAAGAGTACTAATTTTACCCAAAAAGAACACTCTTGTCAAGTCTGATTTATAACCTTCGTACTCGACGCCAAGGTCAATTAATACTGGTTCATTCATCTTTAATGTTCTTTTTGAGCTAATATGATGCGGGTAACAAGAGTTTGCTCCTGAGGCAACAATAATATTAAAGGCAGACGAACTAGCCCCTTTGTAGCGGATATAGCGCTCAATCTCTCCAGCAATCTCAATTTCCTTAATTCCAGGCTTAATGAATTTCTGAATATAGCAAAGTGTTTCTTTCGTGATTTGAATTGCTTTTTTGATTTTTTTGAGTTCGTTCTGATCCTTTAATTGCCTCAAATCGTCAATTAGCCCGTGAGAGGGTATTAATTTTGCTTTCTTTTTAAGTAAATCCTGTAATTTCTTGTGTTGGGCGAAGGTAAAGTTATTTTCATCAAAACCTATTCGTTTAAGATTGGCCTTACAGCATAAAATCGCAGCTGCTTCAAACAAGGAGCCATTATTCTTTTGAGGCCTAATCTTTTTATCAAGGATATTTTTTGCCTCATCAAAATATCTGCTGTCAGTGAGAAAAATATTAAGTTTTTGAGATAAAAAAAGAAGTGAATCTCTGCTTTGATAATTAGTAAGATAGGAAATATCAGAATCAGAAGTAACTATTAATCCATCTAGTCCTTTTGTTTTTAACTGTAAAAGGGTGTTTTGGAGCCTGCTCATAGTTTGTTGTTATGGATTAATTAGTTCAGCGATTGCCTCAAGGCCAAGTAAGTAGCTTTTCGGGCCAAAACCGAGGATTGTTCCTTTTGCTACAGGGCTAATTAATGATTTGTGGCGAAATTCTTCTCGCGAGTAGATATTTGAAAGATGTACTTCAATGGTTAATATTCCTGAGGCAGCAATTGCATCTCTGATAGCAACACTAGTGTGGGTATAGGCTGCTGGATTAATTAAAAGAGCATCAAATTTAGCCTTGCTCTTTCCAATTAAATCTACTATTTTTCCCTCATGGTTTGATTGAACAATTTTTAAGCTAATATTTTTCTTTTTTGCAAGCTTTTGTAATTGTTCGTTTATTTGTTTTAAGGTGGTTTTACCGTAAATTTGCGGTTCTCTTTGCCCTAGTAGGTCTAAATTTGGCCCGTGAATCACAAGAATTTTTTTCATAGCCTTATTTTTTACAATCAGCTTTCTGCTTCGTCAATCAACATTATTGGAATGCCATCACGAATGGGATATTTTTTGCCGCATTTTGTACAGACAATTTTATTTTCTTTTAATTCTACATCTGCTTTGCAAGCAGGACAAGCCAGGATGTCTAAAAGTTCTTTATCAATCATTTTGCTTCCCCCTTTGTTTTGGAAACATAAGCCATTCTTAATTCATAGAGTATGTTTTCCAATAGGCTATCTTCCTCAGAATTCAAATTTCCTGTAGTTTTATCTTTAAGCATAGAAAGCGTATCAACAATAAATTTTGCCTGAGTTAAACTTTCTTCTTTTTGATTTGTTGTAGGATTAGGAATGATTCCTAAAGCAATTGAAGCCTGAAGCGAAAGCGTTGTAATAAAAAAACTAAAATCCGGCTCAGGAGGAACAAATCCTTCGGGTTGTTTTTCTAGCTCTTCTTTTTCTTTCTTTGCTTCGTTTTTCCAGCTTTCATCAATATTTTTTTTAGCCTCTTCGTTCATATTCTGTCCTTTTTAATAAATTATTAGACCCGCATATCCGACTACGCTATCTTTATCGCCTGTAATATCTGCGCTAGTTTGATACTTGACTAATTTTGCTTTTTTAGCTCCTATGGCTTTTGCTGCTGACAACATAACTATGGCTGGATAAATTCCGCACATGCTTATATTGAATTCTCGAACCTTTTCAATAAGTTTATCTTCGTTTAGTTCTAAAATAGCCTGAATTGCTTCATGATCTTTTTTTTGGGCTATTTTTAGTGATTCATAGTGTGTCATGTCGGAACTAACGATTAACAGCACCTTTTCTTTAAGCCTAATTTTTATAATAACATCTGCAATTTCTTTGCCGATCTCTTTAAGAGACTCTACGTTTGAAGACATGAAAGCAATGGGCACAATCTTAAAATCTGTTTTAAAATACTGCAGAAAAGGAAGCTCAACCTCAAGCGAATGTTCTTGACTATGAGCTAAGGTATCAGCTTTTAAATATTTTGATGACTGGAGAATTTTTTGCGCCAAAGTAGAGTTAATTTCAACTTTTCCTAAGGGTGTTTGCCAGGCGCCTTCTGTCATAATGCTAAAATCAGCGCCATTACCGGTGTGATTTGGGCCAAGCAAAATAATATTTTCTTTAATTTTAACTTGGCTTATTGTTTCTCCGGCTACTCTTCCAGAATAAACATAACCTGCGTGCGGCAAAATACAGGCTATACAATCTTGCTTTTCAACTTTATTATCAATGAGCGATGCAATGTTCTCTCTTAGGTTTTCTGCTAATGCAGGATAAAATTGTCCAGCTACGACAGGAATTCTGATGTTAACCATTGTCCTCAAGAATTTTACTTAAGTACTCTCTAGCTTTTACTACCTCTTCGCCAGTTGCTGGATGATGAATCTCAATAACTTTTGTGGTATCTTTTTTTAAAAAAGGCTTAATAATGTTAAAGTCTATACTTCCTTTGCCTGCAGGCTTGTGGTCGCTACATCCGCAGATATCATGCAAGTGTGTGCCAATCAAAAATCCTTTGGTTATTTCAAGAAAATCTTTATGCCTGATTAATCCAAGATTTTCCATTAATTGTGCATGGCCAATATCATGCCAATAGAAAATATTAGAACCTTTAAATTTGTCAAAGATACTGCTAAATTCCTCTAGAATTGGAATCTCTCTGTAGTAAAAACGAGTCTCAACTCCAATTAAAATTTTCTTTTTTGTTGCGTAAGAATTTAATTCTTCAAGGCTAGCGAGTGCTTGTTTAAAAAATGGCCCGGCATTATCGCGCCTTTCTTTGATAATTTCGCTTCTTAACTTATTAAAATCAGCGCTTTTATTGCCTTCTAAATTGTATAAATCTATCAGCTGCCTTGTTCTATCAGGTATCTCAACCCTTCCACAATGCAAAACGAGTGCCTTAGCACCTAGCAAAGAAACATTATCTATGCTTCTTTTTGTGTATTTTAGTGCTAATTGGCGCTCGTCTTCATTTATGGAGGTTACTGAGAAGCAATCAGGCAAGCCCTCTTTTCGGCTGAATTCTTCTGGAATAGGGCAATAATTATGCAAGCTAGTGATGTTGATACCTGCTTCTTTTGCTTCAACCTGAATTTCTTTTAACATTGCTGCTGTCAGGTTAAAACTTAGCTCAACATCATTAAATCCAAGCTTTTTTATCTCAAAGAGCAAGCCTTTTGCAGTATCATAACGAAAAGCATTCCACGCAGTTGAAAGGGCAAAACTCATGTTTATCTTCTTCCTTTTGCCTTCTTTCTTTTGCGCTCGCTAGGCTTTTCGTAATGTTTACGGTCGCGGACCTCTCTTAAGATGCCTTCTTGCTCAATTTTCTTCTTGAAACGCCTGAGCGCTGCTTCAAATGACTCATCTTTTTTAACTTCAACTTCGGACAATCTAATCAACCCCTTTCCTAAACCGCAAATTTAGTATATTTTGCGTTTATTTTACTTCTGTGATAAAATAATATAACATTATTATTTCTGACTGTCAATTTTATTCTCCAATTCCCTAAAAACCCAAACTAGTATTTAGCTTGGGTTTTTGGTTTAGTTTCTTTGAATAATTTTATTTATTCGGCATTTACTACAATTAAAGCAAGTTTAAATTCATCGCTTGCTGAACAATTTGTCTCTTCCTGCAGGGCACAATTCTTGGAGAAAATATTAAGAATATCTCCGCGGTATTGCTTAATCACGCCTTTTTTAATAGCAGCAATTACAAAATTTGCCAAACGCTCATCCGAAACCTGGATGCTGGCTGTAGATAACCTATTAAGTTCAATAATTTCACTAACAAGATTAAGATTGTCTACTTCTCTATCCATTAGCTTAGTAATGCAGGCATTTAAATCAGCGAAACTGCCCAATGGCTTTACTGTCATTTGCATAACTGTCCAATCAAGTCCGCCTACGTCACGATTTAATGGAGAGCTGGAATGTTGCGTTGAGTTTGCAAAAAAATCTTTTGCCCTCTTGTTTATCTCGGGGCTATAATAATTCCCACTACTATTATTATACATATTTGATGACACTTGTTTGATGCACTCAAATGCATGATTTCCAACTTCATCAGTACTTTGCGCTAATTTTATTAGACCTTCAAGAGCAGCTCGATTATCACCTCTCCAGACTAACTCAAAAAGTCTATCGACATTCTTTTCTTCTATAAGATTGCTTATTAAATTGTCTGAGGAACCATCAAATTTATCCGATAATTCTATTGTATGGCCAACAGTATTAGGCTCAGATGTCACTACAGATTCTGTTTCTACTTGTTTTCTTGCCACAAAAAAAGAATTAATATTCTTCCAAGCTATTATGCTTGCAGTTAAGAAAGCAGTCACTAACATTGCAAAAACAGCTCCCCTTTTAAGATTAGTTGCTTTTTTATCTGACAAGACAGCGTTAGAAAGAGATTTTTCCTGCTTCATACTCAAATAAATTGCATATTCAGCATTTTCTAAAGAAGACTTATCAATTTCTATAGTCAATCCTGAATCTGGGTTATAGCTAACAATCAGCTGGTTATTATCTCCAACATAACGCCATACTAATGGCCTGGTGTTACTGGAATCACTCACTACAGCCTCAGCAACAACCTTCTTACCAACAACAGTAGGAAAAAACCTAGCATCTCCTTTTACAAGACCAAAAACAAATGAAAAAGTGAATATTTGTTCTCTTGTTTTACCTGGTAAATCTTCGTAGATAAGAATTTCACTATCACTGCCGGGTGGTATTATGCTGTCGTTTATAGTGCAGGTACGACTTGATTTACCGCTAAAACCATTACTTATTTTCCCTACCAACACCATTTCCTCTCCCTTTTTTAAAGCTTTAATACCAGAAGATGCAACAGCATTGCCTTTGAATATTGCTTGGTTATGTGAAGTTGGTACATATATAGAGCTCGTATTAAACCCGTTATTAACATTCATTGCACTACTCCCCATATTCATCCCCCCGCTAAAATAGCTCCTAACAACTTGCCCTGAAGGTGTATATACGGGTGTTTTCAAATTATATTCTCCATCTTTAAAGGATTGTTGATATTGTTTAAAGTAAATATCTTTTGACCAAGGGGTTTGTGAAGTTAAACCTGCTAGATTAGCAGTATTAATTCTTGAGGCATAACCGCCAGATTGGCCCTTAAATTTATTCTTAAACCAGCGAGACAAGACTAGAGAATAGTAAACCTGACGCATCTTGGCATAACGCTTAGAGGAGTTAATTTCCTTAGTAAGCTTTGGGATGATTAGTTCTTTGATAAGCTTAGTAGAGCAGGAATTGAGTTCCTTTAGTCTTGGGTCGTTAAATTGATACATACCATTCTCGTCATTGCGAGGAGCGAGTGAAGCGAGCGACGAAGCAACCCCAGAAACGAGATTGCTTCGCCCCTGCGGGGCTCGCAATGACGGATCTCCTGCGGAGGTTCGCAATGATGAATCTTTCTGTTTCAAATAGTCTTCTTCTAGCATTACCTTTAATCCTGCTTTATAAATATAAGCTCCGTTAACTGTCTCTTGAATGATTATCTCGCCAGGGACAATCCAGGGACGGGTGAGAGTAGGAATAGTAATTTGATCTGTTCCAAATAGCTCTTTTGCCTTTTTATAGAGCTTATCCCAATAGAGCTTACCTTCAGAAGTTTGAGGCGAGGTAAAGTTAGCTGTATCTTTCTTAAGCTGTAGGTCTGCTTCAAGCATACTCTTGCCTACATCAGTTTTAGCTAAAGCATCATCAATGATATTATCTTGAGAATCTGGCCTTAAGTTAACCCAAAACTTACTATCAGGCAGGGTTACACCAATTAAAAAATAATTTAGGAGATCTTGGGCTAATTCTGTTGGGTTGCTTGAGATTGCTTCAGCGCCTGCGGCGCTTCGCAATGACGAATTTATAGACTTGTCTTCTTTTTTTCTGTTCTCTGTACTCTGTTTTCTGTTATCCAAATGCTGATTTCCCATATCTAAAAGTATCTGAAAGTCATGTTTAGATACATCATAGCTAAAGTAGCGCATCTGCACAGGACGGAACTTGTCCTGCACAAATTGACTGCCTAGCTTGACAAACTGACTGGATAAGTCTAGTTGTGCTGCTACCTGAGCAAACCCTACTTGCTGAAAGATAAGCGTAGTTGAAAGAATGATTGCTGCGATTTGGTTGAGCTTCTTTGACATTTTAAATCCTCCTTGAGTATTAACTCAGACAGCAAATCACTGCAAAAATTTGGAACAAATTTTCTTGCTGCTGTCGGAGTATTTTGTAAATAAATAGAATATTTATAGCTATTAATGCCGGTAAAAATAAAAAACCGAATTGACCATTTTGTCAATCCGGTTACAATTTAATTTACTATGGTTTTAGCTGCCTCCAACAACTAAAACCCAGATTATAAATACTTTGTGAAACTGTTTAAAGTTTACACTATTTTAACAATTTGTCAAACAATTTAATTATTATTTCTATTCAGCCTCAAAAATAATGGTTAAATTAAAAGATACATCTTCTTCTCCTAATTCCTTGGGAAATGGCGGAAATGGCGAGGCATCCCTGAGAATTCTTAGGGAAGTTTTCTTTAGATAGTCGTTTGCAGGCTGGCTTTCATCTGCAATTCGATAATCTTTTAGCTGGCCTGTGTTTGAAACAACAAAACATACAGTTACCTGCCCGTTTTCTTCACCTAAATATCCGCTGGCGTTTCCTACTCTGCGGATAATTTCACGAACAGTTTGCTCGTAGCTAATGTAGGCTGGACTGGCATTTTTTTGCAGTTCAGTTTTATTAAAAGATAAAGACACCTTTTTTTTCATTGCGGTTATTTCAGTTGTTTTTGCTATTACTGGCTTCTCAAGATTAATTTCCTCTTTATTTATTAAGGGAATAGGTGTTTTTCTTTTTACGGCAAGCTTTGTTAAATCCAAAAGCGGTTCTTTTTTTCGGCTAAGATCTTTACGCTCTTTTTCCGAATCTATTTTTGTTTTAACATAGCTAACCTCAGGAACTTTCTTATCTTTGTTAAACTCAAACAAACGAAATCCTGAGTTTTGCAGCAAGATTAAAGAATGAATAAATAAAGATAACAGCAAAGCAATTAAAAATAATTTATTTTTCAGCATTCTTTAATTATATCACACCAAATTAATTAATTAAAACTTATATTCCAGCTTAAGGTTTAAATTTCTTCCCGGTGATGGATAATAAAACTTATCATTTGTAAACCCGTTGTATCCGGCGTATTCAGAGTAGTATTTATTCAAGACATTATTCACTATAATGGTTGCGGTCAGGTCCTTAATTTTATAGGCCAAATTTACATCCATAGTTACATATCCGTTTAATCGAGACTGAGCATTACTTTGGTCATTTAAGAAGTATCTTTTTCCGACGTAATTTCCCTGAAGATTAAAAGCCAGATTAGCCGGCAATGATAACCTAATGCCAGCACTTGCCTTGTGCCTGGGGACCATTGGAATATCGTTCTGGTTATACACGCCGTCATTAAATCTTGCTTCTGTAAAAGTATAATTACCAAACACTCCTATTCTCTTGCTCGCCTTTAAATCTAAAGATGCTTCTAGTCCCTGATGATATGTTTTATCATAATTTTCATTTTGGCCGCTTGCTAAGGGCCCTCCATTATAATTATAATAAAGCTCATTCTTAACATTCATTCTAAAAATTGAAATTTCAGTTCTAATTTTATTAAAGAGCCTGTTTCTAACGCCGATTTCAAAGTTTGTTGATTCCTGGGGTTTTAAATTAGTGTTCAACTGTTGCATCCAACTGGCATCATTGTAAGTAAACTCATCCACAGCAGGAAAACGAAAACTCTTGTTAACATCCATAAACAAGCTAGAGTCCTCCTGAAAATTAAACAACAACCCGCCATTGTAAGCCTTTTTATTAGGATGTATATTTAAATCAATATCAGGGTTCCACCCAGTCTGATCATGGTAATCAAATTCATATTTTACTGACTCATATCTAAACCCGCCAAGCAAAATCAATTTCTCCAAAATGAAAAATTCATTCTGAAAATATCCACCAAGTTGGTATTTGTTTACGTCGGTGAAACTTTGCAAGATATTTGTGGTTTTATCATAAGCGTTCATTGAATAATCCGAATGATAAAAATCAAGCCCCAAAATAAGCTTATTCTTATGGTTGGCTACTGGGGATTCCAGGGTATACTTAGGAGTAACTGAAAAAGTATCAATTTTGCTTTTTTGTGTGTTAAGGCCGCTTGTCAAGAAATAAGAATCAACTTCTTTTCTTCTAAATGAGAAATCTACATTTATGCAACCAAAATTATCAAAATCACTTTTATCCCCGATGACAAAATAATAGTCTTTGCCATTTGCATGATCTTGCCCGTTTCTGGCGTATCTGCGGCTGTTAGCATCAATATTGCTCTGGTATAGAGATGCAGGCATGCCGTAAGAAGTGCTGTGAAAACCAGAGCTAAAATTTAAAGACAGCTTTTCTGATGAATTATAATTAAACTTTGAGAAATAGTCTTGATTTTTGTAAAAACTATTTCTGCGGTAGCCGTTGGTAGCATCTTGAGTTGCTTGCAAAAAATAAGTTAACTTATTTTTTGACCCTCCAAGAGAGATATTTTGCAGGTTTTTGTTATAGCTGCCATATTCAGTTGTAAGCTCAAGTTTTGGTTCGCCTTTTTTTGTTTTAGTGATAATATTAATTACACCGCTAGTGGCATTATCTCCGTATAGAACTGACCCAGATCCTCCGCGGATAATTTCTATGCTTTCAACTTGTGTTAAAGGTATTTGTGTCCAATCAACCCCGCTTAAATCAACCTCATTTACTCTTCTACCATCCACCAATACTAAAGTATTTAATTGCCCTTGCTCTCCAAATCCTCGCATGTCAACGCTTGCTTTGGTTCCATTGCCATACCAATCTCTAACAACAAGCCCCGGTACAGGCCTTAATACATCAACTACTTTCTCAGCTCCGGAATTTTTGATTTCTTTTGATGTAATCTTCGTGACACTAGCTGCAGTGTTGGAAATTCCTTCTGAATACCGATAAGGTGTTATTACGATTTCATCCAGGTTAATTTCTTTTGTTTCTACATCTGCTAGTGCATAATTTGAGCACAAGCCTATTACCCCCAATAATGCGATGATCTTTACTAACTTCATACTGCTTTACCTTTCTCGGACAACAAAAAACCCTTGATAGCACAAAATGCTTGTCAAGGGTTACCCTGTTTCTTGACCTTTTAAGCCTGTCCGCGGGCAAAAGGATGTTTGTTGGACAATTGTTACACAAGCAGGTCTTCTGACTTCCCTTCGCTTTTAACTGCCTTCCCACTTAAATCTTTAAGTAGTGGCATATTTCTGTAAAAGCGTTCCTTTTTAATAAAGGATTGGGTTACAGCAGCGGGACTGTGGTTGATTTTCACAACCTTCCCTTGTCCTGTATAACTACTTTATTTTTCTAAGAGCTGTATTCACTCTAATACATTAACAAATTTTGTCAAGAGAAATTAATACTCAATCCCTTTTCTTGCCTTGACTCGACGACAATATGGGTGTTTGATTTCTTTTATTTCACTTACTAAATCTGCCTTCTTAATAATCTCTTTTGGTGCATAACGTCCGGTTAAAACAATTTCTGTATTTTTCGGGCTATTTTTTATCAGCTCTAAAACTTTTGAGATTTTAATTAATTTAAAATGCAATGCCACATTAATTTCATCAAGAATAATCAAATTAAACTTTTTGCTAGCAATAACTCTCTGGGCTCTTTCAATGCCAATTTCTGCGCATTTTATATCACTTATCGAAATAGGGTTTTTTATATAAGCACCCCTACCACATTGCTCTATTTTTATATTCTTGAATTTCTTAAGAGCGTTGAATTCGCTAGTGAATTTACCTTTTATGAATTGCCCAATATAGACATTTTGCCCAGCACCAATTGCTCTAATTGCTAGCCCCAACGCAGCAGTAGTTTTCCCTTTTCCATTACCAGTGTATACCTGAATCATTTTATTCTTTTTTTATCCCAAATTTTCCAACTAAAGGCACAAATACGCAGGCGCAAATATCTGTTGAGATCAATTTTCCATTTATCTTTTCTATTTTTGTAAGCATTTGGCTATACGATTCACCAACCGGCATAATTAGTTTCCCGCCTTCTTTAAGCTGTTCAATTAATGGTGCCGGAACTTTAGGGCTTGCAGCAGTAACAATTATTCTGTCAAAAGGTGCTTCTTCCTGCCAGCCTACAGAACCATCTCCCACTCGAAATTGAATATTATTTCTCCCCAAATCCGCAAGAACAGATGCTGCTTTTTTTGCCAAAGATTCAAAACGCTCAATTGAAAACACTTGTTTTGACAATTCTGATAATATTGCAGTCTGATACCCTGAGCCTGAGCCTATTTCAAGTACTTTTTCATTACCTGTTAAATCAAGTTGTTTTGTCATCAATGCGACGATATAAGGTTGTGAAATTGTCTGCCCTTCTCCGATAGCCAAAGGAAAATCCGAGTAAGCATTTATTTTAAGTGTTTCTGGGATAAATAAGTGGCGAGGAATCCTTAAAAATGCTTGCAGCAAAGCCTCTCCCTGTATTCCACGGGAAATTAGCTGTTCTTGAACCATCTTATTTCTTAATGTTTCGTAGTCCATATTTCTCTGATGATATACTTTAAGAATCTCAATGTATCAATAAAAGGATTAATCTGGCTTTTTTCTCCGCGATAAATTGTAGTAATTGGGACAGACTCAATTTTAAAACCAAGGCGTGAACTTTTAATTAATATCTCAGATTCAGTCTCATATTTAGTTGTAGAAAAGTCAATTTTACTTAAAGCCTCTTTCTTAATTAGCCTAAAACCGCATTGAGTATCAGCAATTTTTTGTTTAGCTACCAACGAAATTAACCATGACATGAATTTATTGGTTAGTAATCGCATAATAGGCATGTTTTTAGTTTTTTGCATCCGATTACCTACCAAAATAACACTACTAGAATAAGATGCTACTTTTAGGAACAAAGGAACATCATTGGGTGAATGCTGGCCGTCCCCATCCATGGTGATAACAGCATCAAAGTTATTTTCTAGAGCGTATTTAAACCCTTTGGCTAGTGATGCGCCTTTGCCTTCGTTTGTTTTATTTTTAATTACCAGCGCACCAGCTTGTTGTGCAAATTTTGATGTATTATCTTGCGACCCGTCGTCAATGACCAAAACAACAAGGCCTTGCTTAATTATAGCGCTGACAAGTTTAAAGATTTCTTTTTCTTCGTTATACGAAGGAATAATTACACAAGTTTTCATGATATCCAAAATTTCTTAAACATATACCATTGATCTGGATATTTCCTAATATATTCTTCAAACATTCTTAAATAAATTGAGATTATTTCTTGGGTGTCTTTTTCTTTGTTTCCGGTAGGTGTAAAGCTAAGCGGTTTCTCAATTTTTAAGGTAAAGCTATCATCTGGATTACGAATCATAAATCCGGGCAAAATATCTGCCCCTGTTTTAAGGCAAAAAGCAGCAGGGCCTTCTGGGAAAATAGCTTTTTTATTAAAGAAATCCATCACAATGCCTTTTTCTGTAAAATCCCTATCTCCAACAAGAGCAATAAGTTTGTTTTCACTTAAATCCTGTAAGCACGTTCTAACGGCCTTACCCAGAGGGATAACTTTGATTCCTTTGCTCTCTCTTTGATTATTAAAGAATTTGTTAACACGTTTATCTTTATGCGGCAGAGCAACTACACCTAGGGGATAACCTGAAAGCGCGATAACTACTCCTCCTAGCTCCCAATTTCCTAAATGTGCAGTTAAAACAATTACCCCCTTATTCTTTTTCATTGCTTCACCAAAATAGTTTATATTTTCAACGCGGATATTTTTTTCTATATATTCATCATTAATCAGGCTAAATCTAAAGAAATCTACTAAATATTTAGCAAAATTTCTAAACATGCGGATTTGAATCTCCTGGATTTCTTTATTATTTTTATCAGGAAAAATAGTTTTAAGATTATTTGTTACTGAATCGCGGTCTTTTTTTGCAAAGAGATAATGCAGGTCCGAAGAAAAAACAGCTATTGCATATGCAAGTTTTAATGGCAGGCTTAAGGCAATAAATTGTGCAATTCTATAGAAAATAAAATTAAGCATGCGGCAGCTCCAAAACAAGCTTTGCAATATCGATGCTTGCCTGAGGTTTTTTAATTGTTTCAATTGCCTTTGCCATTGCAATAAGTTTATCCGGGTTTTTTATGAAATCTTCAATAACTGCAACTACTTCTTTGGGTTTATCAATTTTAACAGCAGCATTTTTTTCTGTTAAGTACAAAGCATTATTTGCTTCTTGCCCGGGTATTGGTTTTATTATTATCATCGGAAGATTCTTTGCCAAGACTTCTGCTGTAGTTACCCCTCCTGGTTTTGTGATAATCATATCGGCGACTGTCATTAATTCATTGACGTGGTGAGTATATCCATAAAGAAGTATTTTTTTCTTAAACTTATGAAACTTGCGCTTAAGGGAGTTATAAAGTTTTTTATTTGTACCACAAACTACAATTTCTTGAATGGGTTCTTTTACTTTCTCAAGCGAATTTACAATCGTCTTGATTGGCCCCAGGCCTTGTCCGCCACCCATAATTAAAATTGTGCGCAGGTTGTGATCAAGATTATATTTATCTAAAAGTATTTTTTTATCAATTTGTTCGTTAAATTTATGGCCAAAGGGTATTCCCAAAGACAGTATGCGCTCGCGATTAACCCCTTTATTCATTAACCGGAAAGAAATATCTTCTGATGGAGTGATGTAATAAGAGTTTTAAACTTTGGAGAGTTAAATTTATGAATTGTTTTTTTAATTTTATCTAGTTTCTTTACTACCTCAGGGTTGTCATAGAGATAGTCCCATATTTGCGGAGTTACTTTGATTACTCCCATATAAAGACTGTTAATTATTTTTTCAGAAATAGGATTAGTATAATTAAAGGCATTGATACTTAAGATTTCTGTATCTGGCCGGAGGGCTTTAATGGCATTTTCTATCGCATGAGCTGCGCTTCTGTGCCCTGAAACATCTGATATATACATGAGGATTATTCTTTTAGCGCGCATAGTAGGAGGGATTAGATTTTATTATCCTGAAAAAGCTCGACAAATGATTCAGCTACCTGAGGGTTAAATTGCTTACCGCTTTGTTTTTTTATTTCGTTTACCGCTTCTTCTTTGGTAAGGGCTTTACGATAAGGCCGATCAGTGGTCATGGCGTCAAAAGTATCAGCAACGGCAATAATAGATGCAATCAATGGAATTTGTGCTCCTTTTAAACCTTCTGGATAACCAGAACCATCATATTTTTCGTGATGATATTTTACTCCAAGAATAGCATCCTCAAGCTCTTTAATTGGCTGCAGAATATTTACTCCCACTAATGGATGTTCCTGCATACGTTTAGCCTCAGTTTCGTTTAAAGGGCCCTCTTTATTTAAAATTGATTCAGGTATGCCTATTTTTCCGATATCATGCAATAGGCTTGCAATATGCAAATGTTCGAAAAACTTTTCATCAAAAGTTAATTTGTGCCTGGATTCAAGCTTTCTTGTAATTTCAAGGCTAATATTTGTTACTCTAGCAGTATGTCCGTGCGTGTAACGATCCTTGGCTTCAATTGCTGCTGCCAAAGCAATGGTTGTATGAATAAAGAGCCTTTGTTTCTTATCAAGTTCGGCTGCTAAAGCCTCAAATAGCTGGGCATTACGAATAGCCATGGCTACATCTGAGGCAAGAGCAACAAAGAAATCTAATTCGTCTTGAGCGAATTTTTTGCCATTTTTCTTATTTCCTAAAATAAGCACACCCAGCAAGTCATTCCTAAAATAACTTGGGATGCAGGCAACCGCATCTAAAATCTCCATCTGGTAAAGAACTTTCTTCAACACATCTTTTTGATTTTTTGATAGTATTTTGCTATTTAATGCCTTCTCTCCTTGTTCATAAACAAATGCCCCATCATCAAACAATTGCTTATCTTGTCTTTGGCGAAAAAAGCTAATCATTGGATTGTCAGCATCCATGCGGGCAAAACCAGTGGGTATCTTTAAGCCCTTATCTCCCTTAGAAACAGTAAGCACATAAGTATCCTTTTCAAAATCATGCAGCAAAATCCCGGCATGGCTGACCTGTACCTTATTTACGATCATGCGCACGATCATCTTAATTAAAGTCTCTGGCTCATGCACCAGAATCATGCTTTTTGATGCCTGTTCCAACTCTTTTTTGTAATCAATTTTTTTGTACATTCTAGCTTTTTGTTTTAAATAACTGGCCTAGGACAATTCTTTCTAATTCATCAAGTTCCAGCGGTTTATGTATATAATCTATTGCACCAAGTTGTTTGCATTCTTCAAAGGCCCCTTCTTCTTCGGGTTTCTTGCCAGTAACCATAATTACATTAACTTCTTCATTTGTAAGCCTTAGACGGCGCAAGGTTTCAATTCCATCTAATCCGTTCATGTTTATATCAAGAAGCACTAAATCAGGTTTATTATTCTTAACAAAATCTAAAGCTTCCTGTCCGCCCGAGGCTGTTGAGACATTTATTTTGCGCTTTCGGAAGAAATTTGCGGCAAATTCACGCACATCAATTTCATCATCAACAATTAATAATTTTGCCATTTTTGCCTCCTTTAGAACATATTAACATACGCAAAAGTATCAAACAAGCAGTTTCTCTGGCTACTTTGTGGGCAGCCAAACGACAAAACGAGTTCCGCTTTTGTATTTTGATTCAAATGTGATTTTTCCGTTATGTGATTCTGTAATAATTCGTTTGATTACATATAATCCCAAACCAGTGCCTTTATGAGATACAAGCTTGGTGGAAAAAAATGGAGTAAAAATCTTTTTTATATCTGTTTCTTTTACGCCGATACCATTATCTTCAACGACAATTTCAAGGTAACCCGGTATTTGCGCTGGCTTAGCCGAAATCCCGATTTTTCCTCTAAACCCTTTTTCATTAAATGTTGATTTGCGTTCCATAATTGCATCATAGGCATTGTCAATAAAGTTAAAGAAAACTTCTTGAAGCTGTGTTGAATTGCCTTTTATTTTAGGGGCATCCGAAGGGATATCGCGAATAATATCAACTTCTGATAGCCTTATTTTATACTGCACCATTGCAATCGTATTTTCAATCACGCTGTCAAGTTCAATGGGCGCAAAAGAAGCATCGTCTTTTCTTGAGTATTTTAACAAACCCCTTACCACTTCTCCGCCTTGGATTACGTTGGCCTGAATACGCTCTAGGGCGTAATTTATGCTTTTTAACATTGTTTTTATATCTTCCGAGCAGTTTGTTGTGTCAGTATTCTTAATAGAATCTATAGTATCTCCGGCAATTAATGAAAGTGCATAAAACCTATTGTTAATCTGATGTGAGAGGCCATCAGCCATTGTGCCAATTGTAGACATTTTCTCAGCCTGAACAATCTGCTCCTGCATTTCTTTTGCTTCTTCATAAAATCTTGCATTTTCAATTGCAAGCGCTGCCTGGCTAGCTAAAACTTCAAACACGCTTAGATCATCCTGTGTATAATCTTGCCCGCTTACTTTGTCTCCTAGAATAAATACAGCAGAAAGCCTATCGCCTAAATAGCTGGGAATAATCACTGAAGCACAAAGCTGATCCATGGTTTCAATGATTTTTACAAGCTCCTCTTTATTTACCTGTTCATGTTTATGTTTAATTTCTCTTAGTAAAATCGGAGAACGGTCATTAGAAAATCTCAAGATTAATGGATTATCAGCCGATAGTCTTAGGATGGTCCTTTTTTCTTTGTTGCGGTTTACTTGCAGGATATATTCATTTTTATCTGAATCGTAAAGATAAATGGCAGCATAAGAAATTTTTACAGTTTTTGTAACAATATGGGTAATTAATTCTAAGAGTCTTTTTAGGTTGCGAATCCGTGTCATCCCAGAAGCAGCATGCTTAAGCGTATCGTGATAACGCCGTTGTTCTTTAAGCAGGCTTTCTTCTGCAAGGCGCTCAATATAAATATATAAAAAAGGCCCAATTATTGCTAATAGGGCCATTAAACTTAATGGGGCAATCCACCACGCATTTCCGAGCAAACTAAGCAGCTCTTTTTTAAGAAATCCAGCTATGGCAAAAGGCAAACCAAGCACAAGTGAATACAGAACAGCAAAAATAGTAGTGCGGGTAATTCCTATCCGAATATCCACCAAGCTCTCCTTTTAAAACGTAGTAGATGCCTGCATTCGCGCGGGCATGACGGCATTAAGACATGAATTTCTTAATAACCAAACAAGCATTATTCCCGCCGAAAGCAAAACCATTATTAAGAGCAACTCTTACTTTATGTTTACGGGCTGTATTTGGCACACAATCAATTCCGCAATCAGGATCAGGCGTTTCATAATTAATTGTTGGAGGAATAATGTCATTTTGCACACTAAGACAACAAGTAATTGCTTCAACCCCAGAAGCAGCTCCCATGGTATGGCCTAACATAGATTTTATTGAACTAACCGGAATGTTTTCATAATTATCAGAGAAAACTTTTCTGATAGCATTGCACTCGGCCTTATCGTTTGCCGGAGTTCCGGTCCCGTGGGCGCTGATATAACTAACATCTTCTTTGTTAATTCCGGTTTCTTTAAGAGCTTTAAGAATAGCTTTTTCTATGCCTTCAGCTTTTGGCTGAGTCATGTGGCTAGCATCACAGCTTAAGCCGCAGCCTAAAATTTCAGCATAAATCTTAGCATTTCTTTTTAATGCAGAGTCAAGTGACTCTAGGTACAATATCGCACCTGCCTCTCCTACAAGCATGCCTTTTCTATTTTTATCAAAGGGTTGGCATTTCTCAGGAGCCATTGCATAAAGCCTATGAAATCCACAAAAAGCGATTTTAGAAAAAGAATCCACTCCTCCTGCAATTATAGTTTCAATTTGGCCTGAGCTAATTAAGTTAAAAGCATATCCAAGGGAGTAATTTGCTGCAGCACATGCAGTGGGAATAAGATAATTACAGCCCTTAATTCCAAAATAAGAGCCGATATTTGTACTGATGTTATTTGGAGAGCTTTGTAAAATATTGCCGTTTTCAATTTTATCACAACCTTCTTTAATCCAAGTAGAAACTGTGTTTTCCAGGTTTTTCTCACCCATGGTTGTTCCGATAATCACTCCGGATGTTTCAGGATTAATAGAATTTATATTAATTCCTGCATCTTTAAATGCTAAAATTGCTGAGGCAATACCTAGCTGGGAAGTACGGGATAAAAAAGGAAAATCTTTAGCTTTAAAATAATTTTCAGGATTAAAATCTTGAATTTCTCCAGCATAATGGCACCTTAAACCAGTAGTGTCAAAAGAAGTTACCTTGGATATGCCGCTTTTTCCTGCAATTAAGGCATTCCAAAAGTCTTCTTTTCCTTGCCCGATACTGGATATAACTCCTAATCCAGTAACAACTACTCTTTTTTTATTCATTTTTCTTTACGCCGAAAATGAAGTTTGCTTTAGCTGCAATCCTATCCCCTACCCTTGCCAGGGCATCAACGACTGCTGCTGTTTCAATCATTTTTACAGGAAATGCCTCAAGAATCAAAGTATCTCCAGGAAAAACAGGAGCAAGAAATTCTGTTTTTACTTTTCCTAAATAATAAGTTGGATGATTTTTGGCAACCTCAGGCTTATTTAAATAATAAAGCACAATTGAAGCCTGTGCCATTGCCTCAACAATTAATACGCCTGGCATAACCGGATTTCCAGGGAAATGGCCTTTAAAAAAAGACTCTTCTGGATTGATAAATTTTTTAGCTACAACTTTTTCTGAAGTTTGGGCATCAATAACTTCATCAATAAAAAGAAAAGGTTCTCGCTGAGGAAGAATTGATTTAATTTTATCTAAATCAAAAATCATATTATTTACTTGTTGATTTTAGTATACTCAACTATCTGCTTAACATTTCTTATTTTTGGAATGTCTTGCTCTGGTATAACAATTCTGTATTTTTTTTCAAAAGCAGCAACAATTTCAATTGCTTTTAAAGAATCAACATTTAAATCAGTGAAGAAATCTGCATCCAGGGTTAATTTATCAAGCGGAACCTCTGTAATCTCGCTTACCATTTGCCTGATTTCTTCTTGCGTATTTTGTATGTCTGACATTCATTTCCTCCTCATAATTATGAATAACTAGTAATTATTGCTGCAGCACAATTGCCATATGGGCCAAAGTTATTAATTAGAGCATTATCTATTTTGGCCTGTTTCGTGGTATTAGAAACAAAATCTAAGCAACCATCAATATCGCTTTCTTTAAAATTTATTGTTGGAGCAATGAAATTATTCTTTATGCTTCCTATCGCAGCAGCAATCTGTAAGGCTCCCGAAGCGCTAAAGGTTTCTCCTATCATGGATTTTATTGAAGTAACCGGGATACTTCTTTCTGTGTTTTTAAATACTTCTTTAATTGCACAAATTTCTATTTCATCTTGACTGCTAGTAGAGTTAGCTGCAGCACTAATAAAATCAATCTCTCTTGGCAATACATCAGCAGAACGAATTACTGTATTCATACAATTACTTATATCCTGGCTGTCAATTTGGCCTGAAATAGTTTTTTTTGCGCAAAAATAATTTGCAACTGCTTTAACTTCACCGTAAATATTCGCACTTCTATTTATTGCGTGAGGTTCTCTTTCAAGAATCAATACCGCTGCTCCTTCTGCTAAAATCATTCCGTTTCTTCTTTTGTCAAAAGGGCAAGACATCTCAGGGCCATTAATTCCAGAAAGCGCTCCTAATTTCAATAGTCCACAGAAACTTGTTAAGCTTAAACTTTCTACTGCGCCTAATAAAACTACATCAGCTTTCCCAAATTTAATAAAATCAACTGCATATTTTAAAGCATCTAAGCTTGAAGTAAATCCATTAGAAATTGTTGAATTAAATCCTTGAATATTAAATTTAATTGAGACGTGGCTTGAAGCAGCATTAATTACCGTCCCGGGAAAAAGGCCAACATCAGTAAAAAGAGGCCCGTCTTTTATGACCTGCCTGTTAAACTCAGTCAAATTTTCTAAGCTTGACAATGTTGTCCCAGTGCAAACACCTATTTTATCAGTATTAGAGCTGTCAATCACAAGCTTAGCGTCATCAAGGGCTAATTTTGCAGATGAACAAAGCAGCTTGGTGGTCCTGTCAATATCTCTTAGGCCTTTTGGCCTAAAATAGCCGCTGGGTCAAATTCAGTAGCTTCTCCTGCAAGCTTAATTTTATAAGGCGCGGTATCAAAAAGAGTTATTGGTTTTATCCCGTTTGCTCCAGATTTTAATGCCTCCCAGAAATTAACTTTACCAACTGCATTAGGGGCAACCACTCCTACTCCAGTAATAACTATCTTATTTTGTTCCATTCTTAAACGATTGCCATTCCACCGTCGACTATAATTGTCTGGCCAGTAATATAATTAGAATTTTCGCTTGCAAGGAATTTAACTACTTTTGCCACCTCTTCTGCCTTACCCATGCGCCCAAGAGGGATAAATTTTAATATTTTTTCTTTGTAATCTTCCCTTAAATCAGACAACATATCTGTTTCAATAAATCCTGGGGCAACTGCATTGACCCTAACATTGTATCCTGCGCATTCCTGAGCCAACGCTTTAGTAAAACCTATTAACCCGGCTTTTGTAGCAGAATAGTTTGTTTGCCGCGGAATGCCTCTAATACCGCTTACCGAGCTTATATTAATAACACAACCGCTTTTTTGCTTTAATAAGGTAATAATTGCAGCACGAGTGAGATTAAAAGCACCGGTCAAATTAGTATTAATTACATCAGTCCAGTCTGAAAGATCCATAAGAGCAAGTGCTTTGTCTTTAACAATTCCAGCATTATTAATTACAATATCAATTGTCCCAAAGTAATCCCGGCTTTCTTCTACCCAATTTTTCACAGATTCAAAATCTCTAATATCCGTCTGAAATGATTTTGTTTTAACGCCAAAAGATTTAATCTGCTCCTCAAGTTCAATGGCGTTCTGGCTGCTTTTAAGATAATTAAAACTA
>JACROS010000018.1 GCA_016214325.1 Candidatus Omnitrophota bacterium
TGATAATTTCCTGGAGCCGACTATCAATGCTATTGTTAATGGAGCTAGGACCGGTGAAACTGGAGACGGGAAGATATTTGTTTTAGACCTATCTGAATGTGTGCGTATCCGCACTGAAGAGAGAGGGCCAGTGGCTATTGGGTAAAAAAGTGGTTACCAAAAAGGATAGATATCTACTTGTAATAGAAATAAGTATGAATTCTATTTTGGTACATTGTAGTGCCAAAATAATGAATCTGAACGCAGGCGTTCTTAATAAAGAACGCCTTTGTTTTTTTGGGAAAATATAGTAGAATAAAAGAATTAACAAGCACATTACGCTTATGTGGAATTACCTGCCTGCCGGCAGGCAGGCTAAAGTGCACATTAACTATGCGGAGGTTTTTATGGGTATTAGACAAGAGCTGTTGACAAAGATTAAAAGCATAGAAATAGAAAAAGTGGAATTACCGAAGAAAGTATCCGGGTATTTCGGAGAGAATACTTTTAATATTGAAGCTATGCAAAAGTATATTTCCAATGCGACCTTTGAGGCATTTAAGACTTGGATGTCTGAAGGAAAACAGATCTCAAAGGAACAGGCTAATGAAATTGCCAATGCTATGAAGGAGTGGGCAATCTCAAAAGGGGCCACTTATTACACTCATTGGTTTCAACCGATGACTGGTTTAACCGCAGAGAAACACGATAGCTTTATTTCTATCACAGGCCCGGGAAAAGTTATTGAGAAGTTTTCTGGATCAAAGCTTATTCAAGGCGAGCCGGATGCCAGCTCTTTTCCTTCTGGTGGTATTCGTGCTACCTTTGAAGCGCGAGGTTATACTGCCTGGGATCCTTCAAGCCCGGCATTTATCATCGAAAGTAAATTAGGTAAAACTCTTTGCATTCCGACTATATTTATTTCATATCATGGGGAAGCTTTGGATAAAAAACTTCCGCTTTTGCGTTCTGATGAGGCTTTAAATAAGGCAGCCAAGAATTTGTTGGAAGTTTTTGGGCACAAAGACGTAAAAAAGGTTTTTTCAACCTGCGGCCCGGAGCAAGAGTATTTTCTGATTGATAAAAATTACTATAATCTTAGGCAGGATCTTTTGCTCACCGGTAGGACACTTGTGGGAGCAGCATCTCCTAAGGGGCAACAGTTAGAAGATCAATATTTTGGGACAATTAAAGAAAGAGTTCTAAATTTTATGTTTGAAGTTGCCGAAGAGGCTTATAAGTTAGGTATACCGGTAATGACCAGGCATAATGAAGTTGCTCCGCATCAGTATGAATTTGCTCCAATCTTTGAAGAGTCTAATCTTGCTGCTGATCATAATCAGCTTTTAATGGAGTTAATGAAGAAAGTTGCCCTTCGGCATAATTTGGTTTGTTTGCTGCATGAGAAACCTTTTGCAGGAATTAATGGAAGTGGAAAACACTTGAATTGGTCGCTGGCTGATGATAAAGGGAATAATTTGCTTAATCCTGGGCAGACTCCAGAGGACAATTTGCAATTCTTAGCAGTATTATCGGCAGTGTTAAGGGCAGTATATTTACATTCTGACCTTTTGCGGGCAAGCGTTGCTCTTGCCGGTAACGAACATCGCTTGGGCGCAAATGAAGCTCCTCCAGCTATAATTAGTGTTTTTTTGGGAGACCAGCTTTCTCGAGTTTTGGATATGATTGAAAAAGGTACCAAAAAACAGGTTTCAAAAAGCGATATCATTGATTTTGGAATTACGCGCTTGCCGACTTTTAGCAAAGATTCAACAGACAGGAACCGCACTTCGCCTTTTGCTTTTACCGGGCAGAAATTTGAGTTTCGCGCCGTAGGTTCATCTCAGAATATTTCTACTGCAATCGCAGTAATTAATACTATTATTGCTGATTCACTTGATTATGTTGCAGACAAGATTAAGAAGGCACAGTCAGCTGGAAAAGATTTTAATTCTGCGGCCTTGCAGGTGATTGCTGAGATTGTTAAAGAAACCAAAGATATTCGTTTTGAAGGAAACAATTATGCTGATGAATGGGTAAAGGAAGCAAAGAAAAGAGGATTGCCTAATATTGCTGCTACATTTGAGGCGTTA
Source organism: Candidatus Omnitrophota bacterium (assembly GCA_016214325.1). GTDB lineage: Bacteria > Omnitrophota > Gorgyraeia > Gygaellales > Profunditerraquicolaceae > JACROS01. The sequence continues at coordinate 2,073 of JACROS010000018.1, forward strand.
GAGGCTTTTACTAAGAAGGAGAATATTGCCTTATTTGAGAAATATAAAGTTTTGTCTAAAGAGGAGTTAGTAGCGCGTTATCACATCTGGATCCACATGTACAATCTAACTCTTGAAATTGAGGCAAACACTTTAATTGAAATGGTTAATGCCAGTGTTGCTCCTGCAGGTTTTGAATATCAGAGGCTATTAGCGGACAACTTGATTGATTTGGCAAATCTTAAGAAACAGGCTGGTTTAAAGCCCGATGCAAAAGCGCTCGAAGATTTAAAAGAGCACTTAGATGAGGTGGTTTCTAAAATATTTTATGTCAGGCGTAATGCGGGTGTATTAAAGAAGCTTTTAGATAAGGCGGCTTTAATGGAACAGGAAAAGCGCGCAGAGGTTTATTATAAAGAAATGAAGCCGTTAATGGAGCATATTCGTAAGCACGTTGATGATTTAGAAAGAGTGGTTTCCGACGAGCATTGGGATCTGCCGAAGTATCGGGAGATGCTTTTTATAAAATAACAGTTACCAAGAAATAAATTTATTTACTTGTATTAAAAAGCACACAGTCGTGCTAAATTAAGGTTAAACGCATAGAGGCGTTCATCAAGGCTTAATTTTAAGCTTAAATGGACGCCTCTATTTTTTAGTGCAATTGCTGCCCAAACTTTAAGCAGGATATGCTATGAGTGATGAGCTAAAAGAAAAATTAATTGAAATAGAAGAAACCCTGTTAAAGGAAAAAAAAGGCTTTGTATATCGCGCAATTTTGGATATAATTGAAAAACCTTTATTTGAATATGCCTTAGAGCGTACTTTTGGTAATCAGCTAAAGGCAGCAAGGATACTAGGAATAAACCGCAATACGATGCGAGTTAAGATTAAGAAATTAGGGATTAATCCGGAGCAATATAAGTAGTGTTGTTTAAGAGATGAATAATAGAGAGAAGCTAGGAAAATTTGGTTTGTATGATTCGCGTTTTGAGCATGATGCCTGCGGGGTTGGTTTTGTTTGTAATGTAAAAGGGGAGAAAACCTACAGAATTGTGCAGCAGGGCCTGGAGGTGTTACGCAGGCTTAGTCATCGCGGAGCAACTGGAGCAGATCCTAAGACAGGAGATGGCGCAGGAATTTTAATCCAGCTGCCGCATGAATTTTTTGTTAGTGCTGTAAAAGAATGTAAATTTAGCTTACCTGAATTGGGCGGTTATGGCGCTGGTTTAGTATTTTTTCCTACAAAAGAAAAAGAGCGCAGGTTTTGTAAGGGGATTTTCTCCCAGATTGTCAAGCAGGAGGGGCAAGAGCTTATAGGCTGGCGCAAAGTTCCAGTAGACAGCCATGAAATCGGTAAAACTGCCCAGGAAACCCAGCCGGTGATTGAGCAAGTATTTATCAGGCGCTGTGATGACCTTAAAGATGATTTAACTTTTGAAAGAAAGCTTTATGTTATTAGAAAACAAGTTGAAAATGCCTTGCGTGCTTCTAAGCTAAGCCAGAAATCATTTTTCTATATTACAAATCTTTCTTGCCGTACATTTTCATATAAGGGCCTTTTGATGCCTGAGCAGTTGGAGAATTTCTTTTTGGATTTAAAAGATAAATCCATAAAGAGCGCTTTGAGTTTAGTACATTCAAGATATTCCACAAATACATTTCCGACTTGGGATCTTTCTCAGCCATTTCGTTTTCTTGCGCATAATGGAGAAATTAATACCCTTAGAGGCAATATTAACTGGATGCAGGCGCGCGAGAGGCTTTTGGAAAGTAAGTTATTCGGAAAAAGCCTTAAAAAAATATCTCCGGTGATTGTCCCCGGCGGAAGTGACTCTGCTTCACTGGATAATGTTTTTGAATTGTTGTTGCTTTCTGGAAGAAGCCTTTCTCATGTAATGATGATGCTTGTCCCTTGTGCATGGGAACAAGATAAATTTTTGGACCAGAGCTTAAAAGATTTTTATAAATATCATGCGTGTTTAATGGAGCCTTGGGACGGCCCGGCGGCACTTGCTTTTACTGATGGCCTGCGTATCGGAGCAGTTTTGGATAGAAATGGCTTGCGGCCTGCGCGCTATATTGTAACTAAACAGGATTTAGTGGTTATGGCTTCTGAGGCAGGAGTTTTGGATATACCTGCTTCTGATATAGTGCGTTCTGGCAGGCTTGAGCCGGGAAAGATTTTATATATTGATACCAAAGAGAAAAGAATTATTGATGATACCCAGATAAAGAAATCTATGGCCCAGGCAAAGGGTTATGGTTCGTGGTTAAAGAAAGGCATTCTAGAATTAGAAGATTTGCCGGCAAGTCCTGCGAGAAATAAAGACAGTAAGAATTTACTTATAGATTTAAAGGCTTTTGGTTATACGCGCGAGGATTTGAAAGTAATAATTAAGCCGATGGCAGAAACTGCTCAGGAGCCGGTAGGCTCGATGGGTAATGATACTCCGCACGCAATACTCTCAAAAGAGCCCCAGCTTTTGTATAATTATTTTAAGCAATTGTTTGCGCAGGTAACTAACCCGCCGATTGACTCTATCCGGGAAGAACTGGTGATGAGCCTTGTGACTTATCTTGGCCCGGAAAAGAATCTTTTAGATGAAACTCCTGAGCATTGCCATAAATTGATTGTAGAGAGGCCAATTCTAACCAATGAGGAATTAGAAAAATTACGCACTATCCGCAAGAATGGATTTAAAACAAAAACTATTTCTTTGCTTTTTCCGGCTAAGAATCCAGAGGGTTTTAATGCTGCGCTTGAGCGGGTTTGTAAAGAAGCAGAAAAGGCCTTAAAAAACGGGGATAGTTTTGTAATTTTAAGCGATCGCGGTGTGGATAAAGAACATGCTGCTCTTCCTGCATTGTTGGCTGTGGGAGGTTTGCATCATTATCTAGTGAAGAAGTCTCTGCGTACGCAGATTAACATTATTTTGGAAAGCGCAGAACCGCGTGAGGTGCATCATTTTGCGCTTTTATTTGGTTATGGGGCTGATTGTGTCAATCCATATCTGGCGTATGAGGCAATTAAGCTGTTAATCAAAGATTCTGAATTACAAATTGATTTTAAAAGCGCATTAAATAATTATATTAAGGCTGTAGATAAGAGTATCCTAAAAATTCTTTCTAAAATGGGGATTTCTACTCTGCAAAGTTATCGTGGCGCACAAATCTTTGAGGCAATTGGTCTAAATAAAGAGGTTGTAGAACGTTGTTTTGCCGGCACGCCTTCTCGTATTGGTGGAGCAAGTTTTGAGGTTGTTGCTAAAGAGGCTATTTTGCGGCATAAAGCTGCCTATCCGGAGAATAGCAATAGTGAAGCACCATATTTATCTACCGGCGGTGTATATCAATGGAAGAAAGATGGAGAAAATCATCTCTGGAGCCCTGAGGCAATTGCTAGTCTGCAGGATGCGGTAAGAAATTCTAGCTTAAACAAATATCAGGAATTCTCCGCTTTAATTAATGACCAGTCAAAAAATCCAACGACGTTACGTAGTTTATTAAAATTTAAAAGCACGAAGCCAATTGCGCTTTCTGAGGTTGAACCAGTAGAGAGTATTGTAAAAAGATTCGCAACTGGAGCAATGAGTTTTGGCTCCATTAGCCGAGGAGCTCATGAAACTATTGCCATTGCTATGAACCGCCTCGGAGGCAAGTCAAATACCGGAGAAGGCGGAGAGGATCCTTCGCGTTTTACGCGTTTGCCCAACGGAGATTTTAAAAGAAGCGCTATTAAGCAGGTTGCTTCTGGTAGATTTGGGGTAACTACAAATTACCTGGTGAATGCCGACGAGCTGCAAATTAAGATTGCCCAAGGAGCAAAACCAGGCGAAGGCGGCCAATTGCCCGGGCATAAAGTAAGTGTTACTATTGCTAAAACGCGCTACACCACTCCGGGAGTAACTTTAATTTCTCCTCCTCCGCATCATGATATTTATTCAATTGAGGATTTGGCACAGCTTATTTTTGATTTAAAGAACACTAATCCTGGTGCGCGCATCAGTGTAAAATTGGTTTCAGAGATTGGTGTAGGTACAATTGCTGCTGGAGTGGCCAAGGGGCATGCAGATATGATTTTAATTTCTGGAGGAGACGGAGGAACAGGCGCATCTCCATTAAGCTCTATTAAGCATGCTGGGCTTCCATGGGAACTGGGTATTTCTGAAACGCATCAGACGTTGGTGTTAAATGACTTGAGAAGCCGCGTTCGTCTTCAAACAGACGGTCAGATGCGCACCGGTAGGGATGTGGCAATTGCAGCTTTGATGGGAGCTGAAGAGTTTGGTTTTTGCACCGCCATCTTAATCGTGATGGGATGCGTAATGTTAAGGCACTGTAATTTAAATAATTGCTCAGTGGGAATTGCCACTCAGGATGATATTTTAGAAAAAAGATTTCAGGGGAAGCCCGAATATATAGAAAATTATTTTCGTTTTGTGATTGAGGAATTGCGTCAAATCATGAGTTCTTTAGGGATTCGTAAGCTTGATCAGATGATTGGCCGTACAGATTTGCTGGAATTAAATGAAACAATTCTGCCCTGGAAAGCTAAGGCCTTAGATTTATCGCGCCTGCTTTATAAACCGGAAGTTAATAAATCCGTCGGAACATATTGCATGATTAAGCAGGAGCATAAAATAGATGAAGTTTTGGATCGTAAATTAATTAAGCTTGCTAAGAATGCAATAGAAAATAAAACTTCGGTAAAAGAAGAGTTAAAAATTAATAATACTGATAGGACTGCAGGAGCCATGTTGAGCGGTGAAATTTGTAAGCGTCATGGCGAGGATGGTTTGCCTGAGGATACAATTTGTTTTAAATTTAAAGGCTTTGCCGGGCAGAGTTTTGGAGCATGGCTTTCTAAGGGCGTTACTTTTGAATTAGAGGGGATGAGTAATGATTATGTGGGGAAAGGAATTTCTGGAGGCAAAATTATAATATATCCGGATAAAAATGTAAAATATACTCCTGAAGAAAATATTATTATTGGTAATACTACTTTTTACGGAGCAATTAGTGGAGAAGCTTATATTAGAGGAGCTGCAGGAGAAAGATTTTGTATTAGAAATTCAGGCTTAAATGCAGTGGTAGAAGGCGTGGGGGACCATGGCTGTGAATATATGACTGGCGGGCATGTGGTGGTTTTAGGTGCAACCGGCAGAAATTTTGCTGCTGGTATGTCAGGCGGAGTTGCTTATGTGTATGATTTAGATGGTAGGTTTCGGGATAGATGCAATTTAAGCATGGTAGAATTAAATAAACTTGACTCACAAGATATGGAGTCTGTTTCTCGCTTATTGCATAATCATTATAAATATACCCAAAGCACGATAGCAAAAAAGATTATTGATGATTTTGAGATTAGTGTAAAAAGGTTTGTTAAGGTTATGCCGCTTGAATATAAGCGGATTTTAGAGCAGAAGAAGCTAGAAGAAAAACTGGGCTTAGAAGAGGATTCAGAAGGGTAGCTAAATGGGTGATATTAGAGGTTTCTTAAAAATTAAACGGGAAAAGGCGCAGTATCGTCCGGTATGTGAGCGCGTTAAAGATTACTCGGAAGTTTCTTTGTTGCGTAACGAAGATAAATCCAAAGAACAGGCTTCTCGCTGTATGGATTGCGGCACTCCGTTTTGCCATTGGGCATGCCCGGTTGGCAATTATATTCCTGAGTGGAATGATTATATGTTTCATGGCCAGTGGCAGAAAGCTATTGATTTGTTGCAGGCTTCTAATAATTTTCCTGAGATTACCGGAAGAATTTGCCCTGCAATTTGCGAATATGCGTGTGTGTTGGGGGTAAATGATGATCCGGTAACTATTCGAGAAAATGAATTAGATATAATTGAGAATGCGTTTAAAGCAGGTTATATTAAGCCAAAGCCGCCCAAGAAGCGCACTGGTAAGATTGTTGCTGTGGTTGGCTCGGGCCCTGCAGGCCTGGCTTGTGCTGATGAACTTAATAAGCTTGGGCATAAGGTAGTTGTTTTTGAGCGGGATGATTATGTGGGAGGTATTTTACGTTATGGTATTCCAGATTTTAAACTTGAGAAAAAGATAATTGAGCGGCGCGTAAGTATTTTAGAGAAAGAAGGCATAAAATTTATTGTTAATACTGATGTCGGTATAGATTTCCCAGCAGGAAAATTAATAAAAGATTTTGATGCGGTTTGTTTGGCTGGTGGTTCGCGAAAACCGCGTGATTTACAAATAGAAGGAAGGCATTTAAAAGGAATTCATTTTGCCATGGAATACTTAATCCAGGCAAATAAGCAGGTTTTAGGAAGGAAATTTAACCAAGAAGATTTGATTGATGCTCGTGGGAAAAGAGTTGTTGTTATTGTCGGGGGAGATACAGGTTCAGATTGCGTCGGGACAGCCCATCGCCAGGGAGCAAGCTGTGTGGTGCAGATTGAGCTTTTGCCTAAGCCTGCCCAATGCCGTAGCTGTGAACAGCCTTGGCCAAAGTATCCGGTAATTTTAAAGACTTCTTCTAGCCATGAAGAAGGAGGAGAAAGGCAGTGGTCAATTTCTACTAAGAAATTTCTAGGAGAGAACTCAAAAATTAGAAAACTTTCTTGTGTGCGTGTTGAATTTTCTAAAGATGCCTTAGGTGCGTCTTTAGTAAAGGATGTTCCTGGTAGTGAATTTGAGATTGAAGCAGATTTAGTGCTGCTTGCTTTGGGATTTTTGCATCCAGAGAAAAAAGGGCTTCTTGAGCAATTGGGCGTGGAATTGGATGCTCGTGGAAATGTTAAGGCTGGTTTTGATTATGCCACTACAGTAAAAAAAGTTTTTTCATGCGGAGATATGCGCCGGGGACAATCTTTAGTGGTCTGGGCCATATCAGAGGGCCGCCAGGCTGCCTGCCAGATAGATAAATTCTTGTCTAAATAAATTTTGCATTTCTAGTTCTGGTTGTTATAATTATAAACCTATGCGGATAAGGTTATGGTTATTAATTATTTCATTTATTTTTTGCAGCTGTGTTTATGCTGACCAGGAAAAGAAAAAGATTTCTTTGTCAGGCGTTGAATTAATAGTAGATGTTTCTGATACTGATCAATTTCGGCAAAAAGGTTTAATGTTTAAACCTAGGATGGACGAGCTTGAAGGCATGCTTTTTATTTTTGAAAACCAAGCCAGATATAGTTTCTGGATGAAGAATATGCAGTTTCCCATAGATATTATATGGGTTTCAGAAGATAAAAAAGTGGTTTATATAGCAGAAGATGCATTGCCCTGCCAAGGTTCTTGTCCCAGTTTTTATCCGGACAAGTCAGCTAAATATGTTTTAGAATTAAACTCAGGGTTTGTTAAAAATCACCAAGTAAAAGTAGGCGATTCTTTATTTTTTGAATAACATTTAAAATAATTTATGACAAAACGTACTTTTGAGCCAAAAATTATTACGGTATTACGCGAGGGCTATAGTCTGCCTGTTTTCTTAAAGGACCTTATGGCAGGGGTTATTGTTGGTATTGTAGCTATTCCTTTGGCGATTGCTTTTGCTATTGCATCAGGGGTTAAGCCTGAACAGGGGATTATCACTGCTTTTATTGGAGGGCTCTTAATTTCGTTATTTTCCGGAAGCAGGACCCAGATTGGTGGCCCAACCGGAGCGTTTATCATTATTGTTTTAGGTATTATTCAGAAATATGGTTATGAAGGTTTGGCTTTGGCAACTTTAATGGCTGGAGTTATTCTTGTAATAATGGGGCTGATGCGTTTTGGAGAAGCAATAAAATATATCCCTTATCCAGTTACCATTGGTTTTACCAGTGGGATTGCTGTGGTAATATTCTCGACTCAGATTCAGGATTTTCTTGGGTTAAATGTAAAGACATCCGCGCCGCATTTCTTTGATAAACTCGGCGTTTGCCTTAATAATCTTTCTCAGATTAATCCTTTTGCTGTGGGTTTAAGTATTTTGACAATTTTGGTGATAAAGTTTTGGCCGCTTTTGACTCGTAAAATTCCCGGCACCATAATTGCGATTATCTTAACTACGTTTATTGCGCGGTTTTTTCATTTGCCAGTTGCTATTATTGGAGAACGTTTTGGTTCAGTTAGTTTTAGGCTTTCGTTTCCACACCTTCCACAAGTAAATATTGATGTTTTTACTCAGTTAATTTCTCCAGCAATAACCATAGCTATTCTTGCTGGGATTGAGTCATTGTTATCTGCAGTTGTTGCCGACGGCATGCTTGGCACGCGGCACCGTTCAAATATGGAGCTTGTAGGTCAAGGTATAGCTAATATTGTTTCGCCTCTTTTTGGCGGGATTCCGGCAACTGGAGCAATTGCTCGTACCGCAACTAATATAAAGAATGGCGGGAGAACTCCTTTTTCCGGGATAATTCATGCTGTTACAGTTTGTGTGCTTTTTGTTTTCTTTGCTCCGATGGTTGGCTTTGTGCCTATGGCTACACTTGCGGGTATTTTAATTGTGGTTAGTTACCAAATGAGCGAGTGGAGGCATTTTAAACAGCTTTTAAAGAGCCCGCGCAGCGATGTTCTGTTATTACTTACTACATTTCTGTTAACTATACTGGTTGATCTTACCGTTGCTATCGAAGTTGGGGTGGTGATGGCGGCTATTCTTTTTATGCACAGAATGGCTGAGCTTACGCATATGAGCTTTGTTGAAGAGGATGATGATAATGGCCGCCCGCACGAATATGAAGGAGTTCCAGAAGGAGTTGAAATTTTTGAAATAAACGGGCCGTTTTTCTTTGGCGCAGCGGATAAATTTCGCGAAGCCATTTCTTCGTTTAAAAAGCTTCCTCAAGTGCTTATTTTAAGGATGAGTGCCGTTCCTGCAGTGGATGCTACAGCAGTAAATACCTTACAGCGTTTTATTGATACGGCTGAGGCAGGAGGAACACAGGTTGTTTTTGCAGGAGTGAATAAACGCGTTTTCAGGGTTTTTGATAAATACGGGATTGTTAAACGTATTGGCATTGAAAATATACTTACTGATGTTCCTTTGGCGCTAGCGCGGGCTATTAGCTTTCTTAAATAAATCAACATAGCTCTTGACTAATTAAAAATTAGCGTAATAATTATAATATCCCGCAAAGTTGCAGGATAAAAGTTGTAAACATAGGTGTTTTTGTCTAGACTGAGATGAAAACACCTTTTTTCTTTTACTGATTGCTGAGTAGATGAATAAGGATGAATTTTATAGAGCAACAAAAATTGCAGGGATGCTTTTATTCATTCCTTTGGTTTTAGTTTCTGGCCCGCTTTCCGGTTATTTTGTTGGAGATTATTTAGTAAAGAAAGTTCATTTACCTGCATTTGTTTTATTTCTTTGTATAATTATTGGTTTTGTGGCAGCTTTTGCAGAAATGATAAGGATTATTAAAATGGCTTTACGCGTTGAATCAAAATCAGGGCACGAGAGGCCTTGAAAGTATGGTTAAAGAAGCTTCTGGTCAGCTAGAGTTTACGAATCTTGTTGAAATTATTGCAAATTGGTTGGGCGAGCATTCTCTATTTGCGAAGTTTCTGCATAGGTGGGAAAGCGTAATTTTTTCTTTAATAATTGTTTTTGTTCTTTCTCTTGTTGCGTTTTTTTCATTTCGCAGGCCCCAAGCCACACCAAATAGGTTTCAGGCGGCTATGGAATTTCTTGCAGCTAGTTTGGATGATTTTGTCTGCGGTATTCTGGGCCCAAAAGGAAGAAAGCTCACTCCCTTTATAGGGACATTATTTATATACATCCTTTGTATGAATCTTTTTGGTTTGATTCCTTTTATGAAATCTGCAACTTCAAGCTTGTCCACAACTTTTGGCCTGGCCATTTGTGTATTTGTTTATGTGCATTATCTGGCTATACGTGAGTTGGGCTTATTTGGCTATTTTGATCATCTTATGGGTAAGCCAAGGGGAGCGTTGGCATTAACGATAATTCTTCCTGCCTTCATGTTGTTTATTCATATTATCTCAGAATTGATTAAGCCGTTAAGTTTATCTCTTCGTTTAAGAAGTAACATTTTTGCTGATGATATGCTGTTGGCAGCAATTGCAGGCTTTGGAATAAAAGGGGTAGGGCTTTTACTTTTTAGTAGTTGTATAGTTATTATATCTGCTGTGGTGCAGGCAGTTGTTTTTAGTTTGTTAAGCACAATCTATTTTGCTTTATTTTTAAAACACGAGGATAATTAACAACACAAGGAGGAAACAATGGATTTAAGAACAGCATTGGCATTTGCACTTCCCATAGGAGTGGGAATTGCTGCGTTAGGTTCGGGGATAGGGTTAGGTAAAGCTGTAGCTGCTGCAATGGAAGCTACTGGAAGGCAGCCTGAAGCTTCGGGAAAAATTCTGATTACCATGGCAGTTGGTTGTGCTTTTATTGAAGCATTAACTATTTATGCATTGGTTGTGGTATTTATGTTTTCGGGTAAATTGCAATAATACATAAGGGCTTAAAATAATGGAATTGCTTAAATTTATCAGCACGAATGAAGTAATTGCGCAGATAATTAGTTTTTTGATTTTATTTTTTATTTTGCGTAAGTTTTTTTGGAGCAAAGCATTGTCTTTTTTGGATGCGCGACGCAAAAATATTTCTCAGCAAATCCAAGATGCTGATAAAGTTAGGGATGAAGCCTTGCAGCTTGCTTCTGATTACCAGGCAAAGCTAAATAAGATTGAAGACGAAGCACATAAGAGAATTCAGGAAGCTGTTGCCGAAGGAAGAAAAATCACTGATGAAATAAGAAAAAAAGCCCATGAAGAGGCACAGGATATTATTAATAATGCAAAGGCAAGCGTCCGCCATGAACTTTCTCTTGCTAAGGAACAATTAAAAGAAGAGATTATTGATTTAACCATTGAGGCAACGTCTATGATTTTCAGGGAGAAACTCACGGAAGAAACGGACAAGAAGCTGATAAATGATTTCTTGGAAAGAATAAATGAAGCACGCTGAAGTTAAAGATGAAATAGTGGTAAAAAGATACGCCGATGCTTTTATCGGGTATGCCAAAGAAAATATTGGCCTTGAGAGGGCAGTAGAGGATTTTAAGAATTTAAAGACTGTTATTCGGGATAATCCTGAGTTTTTTAGCCTTTTGTGCGGGATGGCTCTTGGTCTTGGAGAGAAATTTAACCTTTTAGAAAAAGTTTTAGGTGCTGATTTTTCTCAAGAAACAAAGAATTTTCTAAAGCTGCTGCTTGATAAAGAGCGTATTGATAAGCTGCTTGATATTGCTGAATACATTAGGGTTACTTTTTCTCACGCCGGAGAAGAAGATGTTTTATTAAGGATCAGTTTTCCGTTGGACCTGGAAACAATTAAGAAAATCGAAGACACCCTGGAGAAGCATTTTAATAAGAAATTTAAGTTTTATATAGATTTAGACGGAAGCCTTTTAGGGGGAATACAGGTGGTTATTGGAAATACAATTATTGACGGATCAGTAAAAAGAAGATTAGTGGATCTTAAAGAAAAATTAATGACTGCGAGAGTGTAATATGGCACTAAAACCAGAAGAAGTTACCTCAATTATTAAGAAAGAGCTAGAACAGTATAAAACGCGCCTGCGCATGGAATCTGTTGGCACGGTTATTCAGGTAGGAGATACTATTGCTAGAGTTTATGGGTTAGATGATGTTATGGCAGGCGAGCTTGTGCAGTTTTCTGAGAAGATTATGGGCATGGTTTTTAATCTTGAAGAAGACAGCGTCGGTGTGGTGATTTTCGGGACCGATAACCCGGATAAGGATATTAAAGAAGGCGACATTGTAAGAAGAACCGGTAAAATCGTTCAGGTTCCAGTAGGTAAGGCGCTTCTTGGGAGAGTGGTTAATGCTCTTGGTAAACCCATAGACGGAAAAGATCCAATTCATACAGATAAATTTCGCCCCATTGAAGCAAAGGCGCCTAACGTGGTAGAACGCCAGCCTGTAAGCGAGTCTCTGGAAACTGGAATTAAAGCGATTGATGCCATGACTCCCATTGGCCGCGGGCAAAGAGAACTTATTATTGCTGACCGTCAGACTGGGAAAACCTCCATTGCCTTAGATATGATTATTAATCAAAAAGGCAAGAATGTTTATTGTATTTATGTTGCAATCGGCCAGAAACTTTCTAGTGTTGTGGCAGTGCATGAAACTTTAGAAAAATACGGGGCAATGGAATATACTACAATTGTTAGCGCTTCTAGTCGGGCTTCCGCGTCTCTTCAGTATCTTGCGCCTTATTCAGGAACAGCTATGGCAGAAGAGTTGATGTCTTTAGGAGAAGATGTTTTAATTATTTATGATGATCTCTCAAAGCATGCTCAGGCATACAGGCAGCTATCCTTACTTTTAAGAAGGCCTCCAGGAAGAGAAGCATATCCTGGGGACATTTTTTATCTGCATTCGCGTTTATTGCAAAGATCAGCAAAGCTTTGTGATGATTTAGGCGGAGGTTCAATTACTGCTATTCCGATAATTGAAACTCAGGCAGGAGATATTACAAGTTATGTTCCGACAAATGTAATTTCTATTACTGATGGCCAGATTTATCTGGAGGCGGATTTGTTTTATGCAGGTATACGCCCGGCGATTAATGTTGGTTTATCGGTTTCGCGCGTCGGAGGTAAGGCACAGGTAAAGGCAATGCGTCAGGTGGCCTCAAAATTGCGTCTTGATTTGGCACAGTACCGGGAGTTAGTAACTTTTACTCAGTTTGGTACTGAGTTAGACAAGACTACCCAGGCCCAGCTTTCTCGTGGTGAAAAGATGGCTGAAATCTTAAAGCAAGGCCAGTATCAGCCGCTATCTGTTTCAAGGCAGGTAATGATTATTTATGCAGCAACCCGGGGAATGCTGGATGATTTACCGACATCTGAAATAAAGAAATTTGAAAGCGGCCTTTATAAATTCATGGACGAGAATCATCTTGAAATTGTTCAGGAGATAGAAAATAAAAAAGAATTAAGCGATGAGCTGACAACGCGTTTAAATACAGCGATTATTTTATTTAAAAATAAATTCTTGGAAGGCCAAAAGAAATGAGCCAGTCTTTAAGGCAGATAAAAAACAGGATCCGCAGTATTGAAAATGCCAAGAAAGTAACATCTGCCCTGGAGATGATTTCTGTATCTAAATTAAACCGCATTGATAAGCTGCTTATTGCCTCAAGGCCTTATTTTACAAGCATGGAATTTTTAGTAAGAAGTATTTCAGCAAGCAGTAAGTTCACTTCTCATCCTCTTGCAGTTAAAAAAAATAACAAAGAAATTTGTCTTTGTTTAATTACTTCTGATAGTGGGTTGTGTGGAATGTATAATAATAGCGTTATTCGTGCTGCACGGGATTTTATCAGTAAAAACAGCGATAAGAATATCAAACTTGTTGTTATTGGTAAAAGAGGTTTTTCTTTTTTTAAAAGTCATAAATTAGAAATGTTGAACACTTATTTGGGAGCTAACGGAAATTATTCTCAAGGGTTTTCAGATGAAATTAGTAAGTATCTTATGGATAACTTTTTAAATAATAATTTTTCAGAGATTTTTGTTGCCTATACTCATTTTGAAACTGCTCTTATTCAACGAGCGTTAGTAGAAAAACTTTTACCTGTTGAGCAATTAGTTGTTAATTCGGTTGATTATATATTTGAGCCAAACGTCGAGGGAGTACTTGAGAAATTAATGCCCGAATATGTCCGGATGAATTTACGAAAGATTATTTTGGAATCTTTTACTTCGGAGCATGCATCAAGGACATTGTCAATGAAGGCGGCAACAGATAATGCGAAAGAGTTGTTGGATGGTTTGGTTCTTTTGCGCAACAAAGTTAGGCAGGCTGGGATTACTCAGGAGATGATGGAGATAATTTCTGCTTCAGAAGCCTTGAAAGGATAAAATGGCAGAGGGAAAGATTATTCAGGTTATAGGCCCAAGCGTTGATTTAAAGTTTCCGGAGAAAGAATTACCGCAGCTTTTAAACGCGGTAAAAATCACTTACCCGGAAAAAAATATTGATTTAACTCTCGAGGTTGCGCAGGATATCGGGAATAATACGGTGCGCTGTATTGCTCTTGGCGCGACTGATGGATTGGTAAGAGGTATGATCGCTGTTGATACAGGTTCTCCAATTACTGTTCCGGTTGGCGAGCAGACGCTTGGAAGAATATTTAATCTTTTGGGAGAACCCATTGATAACAAAGGTGTTTTAGCTCATCCTGAGAAACGAAATCCTATTCACAGGGCTTCTCCAAATTTTGAGGAACAACTGCCGGTTACCTCTATATTAGAAACTGGATTAAAAGTGGTGGATTTATTAGCACCTATTCCGAAGGGCAGTAAGGTTGGGTTGTTTGGCGGAGCAGGTGTAGGTAAGACTGTGATTGTGATGGAGCTTATCCGTACAATTGCTACTGAACACGGTGGTGTTTCTGTATTTGCTGGTGTAGGTGAGAGGACAAGAGAAGGAAATGAATTATGGCTTGAGCTGAATAAATCTGGAGTTATTAAAAATAGCGCTCTTGTTTTTGGCCAGATGAATGAACCTCCGGGTGCAAGGCTTCGTATTGGGCTTTCTGCACTAACTGTTGCAGAATATTTCCGAGACGAAGAAAGAAAAGACGTGCTTTTATTTATTGATAATGTTTACCGGTATATTCAGGCAGGTTCAGAGGTTTCTACTTTGCTTGGCCGTATGCCTAGTGCCGTCGGATACCAGCCGAATTTATTATCTGAAGTAGCCCAACTTGAAGAGCGGATCGCTTCTACAAGAAATGGTTCTATTACTTCTATTCAGGCAGTTTATGTTCCGGCAGATGATCTTACTGACCCTGCACCTGCTGCAATATTTTCCCACTTAGATGCAAAAATAGTTTTATCGCGGCAAATATCAGAGCTTGGAATTTATCCGGCAGTGGATCCATTGGATTCTACATCAAGGATTATGGATCCGATGATTATTGGGGAGGAGCATTATAATGCTGCATTAGGGGTGCAAAAGGTTTTACAGCGTTATAAGGACTTGAGGGATATTATTTCTATTTTAGGTTTGGATGAATTATCAGATGAGGATAAATTGATTGTTTCCCGGGCGAGAAAAGTGCAAAGATTTTTCTCCCAGCCCTTTTTTGTGGCGGAGAATTTTACCGGCATAAAAGGCAAGTATGTTAAGTTAGAGGACAGTATTAAAGGTGTAAAGATTATTATTGAAGGTAGGCTTGATGATTTGCCGGAACAGGCATTTTATATGGTCGGCACAATTGAGGAAGTAATAGAAAAAGCCAAGCAACTGAAAGAAGGGTTAATCTAAGGTTATAAGGTTATGGATAAATTTTTTCAACTTAGGATTATTACTCCGGAAAGAACAGTTTTTAGAGGACAGGTTTTTTCTGTGGTGGCACCCGGTGAAGCTGGTTACTTAGAGATTTTAGCAAATCATGCTCCAATTATTAGTGGGTTAGTTAAAGGTAAAATTACTTTGAAAGAGAGTCATAAAAAGAGTTTGTTTCAATCATCTGGAAATGGATTCTTGCAAGTTTTGAATAATCAAGTAGTTTTGCTTCTAGATAAAGTGAGTGATTTGGAATAAAAAAACTTTATGAAACTCTTGACAATCAAGAGTTTTGTGATAAACTTAAACAAGATTTTGTAAAAATTAGGTTTTTCCGTTGAGTTTGGCTTTGGAGGAGTCAAGCTCGCCACGAGTAAATTTTAACCGGATTGACTAAGAAATGGTCAGTCCGGTTTTTTATTGAGGCCACAACTTATGGAGCGAATGTAATGAGCGAACATAAGCTGTATGGCCGAAATAATCCCGAGCTTGCGCATGAAATTTCTAAGAAATTTCAAAGCGTTTAAGCGAGGGAGAGATACCAGATAAAAATTCTGTTTATCTGCAAAATACTCCGACAGCAGCAAGAAAATTTGTTCCAAATTTTTGCAGTGATTTGCTGTCGGAGTTAATACACAAGGAGGTTTTAAAATGTCCAAGAAAATTAACCGAATCGCCCTATAATAATGTTAATAGCGAGTTCAAAGTTCTTTTAGACAAAGGAAGTGAAGGTTTGTCATTGCGAGCGACCGCAGGGAGCGAAGCAATCTCTAAAATAGAGATAACTCAGGAGCTTTTACGTTATTTTCTTATTGGCGTAACCTTACCTGATGACAAATTTTGGGTAAATCTTCGTCCGGATGCTGCAGATAATATTATTGATAATGATTTAGCAAAGACTGATATAGGAAAGATTTTTCTTGAAACTGATCTTGAGTTAAAAAAAGATACTGCAAGGTTAACCTCTCCTCAAACACCCGAAGGTAAACTTTATTGGGACAAGCTTTATAAAAAAGCAGAAGAACTTTTTGGTTCAGATCAAATTAATATTCCTACCTTGACTCGTCCTTGGATTGTGCCAAATGAGGTTATTGTTCGCCAGAGTAATGACAGCGTTTATATTTATAAAGCGACGATGAAGGTGATGTTAGAGGAGGATTATTTAAAGCAGCAATCTCAAAACCAGATTGTCAGCAATGACTATAGCTTCAGTGATCCTAGACTCAAGGAGTTAAATAAATATTCTACTCAGTTAGTTAAGGATCTTATTCTGCCTAAGTTGACCAGGATGGTGAATACCTCCAAGAAATACTCTGGCCTTAGGCAGGTTTTTTATTCACTTGTGCTGGCACGTTGGTTTAAATCAAATTTTTCCGGGCGATCCGGCACGTATTCTAGTCTTATTAATAAGTCTGATTTAAAAGGCCTAACTTCAAGTCAGGCTTGGTCAAAAGACACATATTTTAAAGATTATCAAAAGTCATTTAAAGATGGTGAATATAATTTGAAGGTTCCGGTAAATGGTATTTCTGGGCAAGTAATTAGGAATTATTTTAGCGGCGGTATTCAATTTACTTCAAGCCCGGTTTCCGGAGTTGGAAGAGCAAGTTCAGGAATTACAAATGCTTTGTTGAAAGCGCCCGGAACTGAATTATTATCTGGTGCACCTAGTCAAATTACCCTTATACCTTCGTCTGTTCAGGCTTTATCTAGCTCATCGTCACCAACTCAAGTAAAAACTTTCAATTATGGGCGAATTATCATAGAGATAAGCAAAAATGAAGGAGAAGAACTTACAGAGGTAAAGTTTGGTTTTCGTGACGCTAATGGAAAGGATAATGGGCAAAGGATAGCAACAGCATTAAATACACATAGAAAATTTGATGTCAATGATGCAGCTTCCGAAATAATGGAAAATTTGAGAAATAGAATTAATTTGCAACAAGCTGATGGTTTGGAGTCATTTATTGATTTAGCAAAACTGTCGCTTCCTGCAGTTATCCGGGATTTATATCCAGTCTCCGGCCTCAAAGCATGGCAAAAAGTTTCTTCCCCCGTTAGCTCGGCGGTGCGTTCTGTGGAAGCAGTGCGTCCGCTTACTAATTTATTATATCAGGTAGGTTTAAAATCTGACCCCGAGGGTTTTGGTTATCTGGCATTTGAAGAAGACGGGCACTACAAAGGTGCGCCGCGTTTTGGCCAGCTCATGCGAGATGCGCTTGATATCATTTACAAGTTTGCCAGAAGGCATTTTGGTCATAATTATCAGAATTATAAAGGTGATGTAATTACAGTTGGTATTGGCATCGGCGGCCAGACTACTTGTGCTTTGCCAGAAGAAGGTTATGTCGTCAAACACAATAATAGAAGGCTGATAGTGGCAGATTCATTAGGTACAGATTTTAATGCTATGGAGGAGAAACTGTTGTCTTCCTTAAGGAAAAATCCCCGGACAAAACTGTTGTGGAAAGTTAGCTCAAAATCCGGCCAAACCGACGAGACTATGGTTAATTTTCAGATGGTTTTAAGAATGATGATCCGTATTTGGGCAAGATTTAATTATGGCGATGAAAAGGGAATTGTAATTGCAGATAATTTGATAAAAAGAATGTTTGATGGAAAGCCTTTAGCAGAGAAAAATATTTCAGAGCTTAATCTTTCTGAAGAAGAACGTGATATCCTTAAAATCGTATTTAGTAATATGATTATGACTACCGGCAAATTTGATCAAGAGCAGAAAAAGGGCAGCCGTTTGGATCAATTCAGAAATGGATTCTTAAAGCAGCTCTTTGACGGCAATGAAAATGAAGTGGCTTCAATTTTGATGTTGGATAACTTAGGAGGCAGATTTCAAGGAGTAAGCCCTGCTTCTTTGACTTATGCTGTGCTTTTAGGTATGAATGCAGAAGAGATATTAGCAGGCGCCAGAGAAGAAGCACAGGCGCAAAGAGCCGGCACTTCAGAAAGCGCAAAATTTGCCGAAGAGCTTTACCGGAGAGATATTCATCATTTTGTAATTACTGCACCCAATGGTTTAGTTTTTTCGCGGCCAACTGAGCTTTTAGAGCAGCTTATACCGGAGAGCACTGGTAAGGGAAGAAAAATAGGTATGCCGCAGGGCTTGCAGACATATAATTTTGACCCTGCACATGTAAGGCAGGCGTTTAGTAACATTCCCGGTATTGAAAGAAAGGCTTATTTTGTGATTGATCTTGAAGGCCAGGAGCCAATAGATGTTGGTGCAGGGCCAAATGATTTAGTGATCAGGTATAAGATGAAGTCGGTTTCTGAAAGGGAACTAGGTAAGTATATTCAGTTTGTGGAAAACCTTACTGTTAGATACGGTATGTTGACTACTGCTGAAGTGCTCAGGGAAAAGCAGAAAGCCGATAAGTCTTTGCAGGAGGTTGATCTTTCCAATTCTGCGAATATTGCCAAAATTATGCAGGGGCCAAAACAAGGTGATGTGCAGTTTGATGCATTAAAGAAACTGCATGAGTTTTTTAATGAGATAACTCCGTTTCGCCAACCTGATGTTGAGGGAGCCAAGGCATTAGTAAAACAGGGCCGTGGATTTAATGCATTTAATGAAAATGGGGAGAAAGATGAAAGTGGCCTTCCGGTAAGAAGCGAGGCGCAAAGGAGGCAGGCGTATGAGGAAAACGAAATGCTTGTGTCTGATGGAGCCTTTTTGCGTCCGAATGGATTACGTAACGGAGGTGATTTTGTTACCGGACTTCAGGCGCGCGGTGTTTTAACCGCTTTGGTAGATATGTTAAAAAAGCCGTCAGCACCTGTGGATGCGAGCGTGATTAGGATGGAACATATACGCGGATTCCTTAAGCAGCTTGAAGAAATGTTACAGAGAGAGCCGTTAGGAGTTCCGTTAAATGAATTTTTCCAGATGGTAGATAAAGAGAAAGAAATGAAACGTTTATTAGATTTAATCTTGCAGTCTACTACTCAAGTAAAATTAACCCAAACCGAAGAACAAACTGCAAGACAATTGGCAGCTTTGCGCCTGAAGGCGGATAAGTCAGGGAAAACTTTTAACTTTGTGCTTTATGAGGATAGGAACAGCCTTACAGAAATCTTTAAGAAATATTTAGCATTCTTAGGATTTGACCGTTTTGGTTTCTGTCCCGGAGAGCAGCATAAGAGCCGGCAGTTGACCGCAGGCGGGGTGGACGTATCTTTAGAGGTATTAATGGTGTCTTTAAAGACTTTGGCTAAGGTAAAGGCTACGGAAACTTTGATTAAATCCGATGGTAATGTTCCTGTATATCTGCATGATTTATTTCCTTCAGAAGTAAGTGACATTTATGCAAAAGCTTACGCTGACAGGTTTAATGAAGTTGGGACAGAATCAGTTACAATGCTTGTTCCGGATGCGACAGATGTAAATAAGTTAGCAAGGTTAATGGTAGTCTTTGCCCGGTCTAAGCAAATCTACGATCAGCAATATGCCGCCAGCTCGGCGGTTGAAGCGAAGCAAGTTGCAGAGGAGTTTCTTATTGAAAATTTAGGCGGTGTATTGACTAGGGATGATTTTGTTCGTCTTAGGCAAGAAACAAAATATACCTCTGAAGCGTTGGCAGAAGCCATTGTTGCAGCAGCCTTTGAGAATAATCTTTTGCTTACCAAGAATGGCGGAGGCTTTGTAATAACAGAAATGAAAAATAACGGATCTGTCCCGATGGTTAATGATTGGAGGGCTTTGGACCAGAAACAAAATAATGATAAAATCAAACAAGAGGAAAAAATGAGGACTCTTGCAAGCCAAATTGTGGAGGCTTTTTCCAGTAAGCAAAAATTAACTCCTAAAAATAGCATGTTTTCATCAAATGGGCGCTTAGTACAGACATTTTTACTTCAACGTAAAGGACAAGTAGTTCCGGTGGAAGATTTGAATAGATTTATCCAAGTTTCAAATTTAAATCCAGAGGGATTTGCAGATGCAGTTTTTGAAGTTGTTTCTCTTCCTCAGGCCAGGATTGTGGTTGAGATACGCTCAAAAGGCCTTAGGATAAGTCAAGGAGCAGGAAGTCTGCCTGGTGAAGCGGTTACAAAAGGACAGATTTTAAGATTACTTAATCCTAAATCAACTCAAGGGTCTAATGGGCAAACATCTAAGGTGGAAGATGCTAGTTTCTCCGCCAGCTCGGCGGTTTCATACCAAGAATTGCAGGATAAGCTTTCTGACGTACTGAGACAATGGGTGTGGAATGAAAATAGTGGTCAAAGAATTGATGTGTTTATAAAACTTGATAATATGCAAGTTCAATCCGCAGGTACACTTCGTATGGGATTTAATAAGAATCAAATTGATATTGATAAGGCTTGCGAATCGATTTTAAATAAAATATCGCAGGAATATAAAACAGCGGAATTACTCAGATATAAAGTGGAAAGAAGAAAGAATTTAGGCATAGTTATTGATGTAGTTTCATCATCCAGCTCGGCGGTGGACGTACTTACAAAAAAGCGTCTTCTCAATTTCATATATGAAGTTCGAGCAAGATCTGTTCGATTTGATACCTTGGCTTTAGATTCAGGGTTAACTGTTGAGCAAGTTGTAGAGATTGTAGATCGAATTGATGCGGATAGAAAGAGAAATAATAAACCTATGCTTAGAATTTCTGACGATAGCATGTTTATTCCTGGGAATGAAAAGAGTGATTTTCAATCTGAAGAGCGAAGGAGAGTGGCGGAGTTTAAAAAAAGATATGGATATCAGATAAGTATAAGTGATATTATGAAAGGGACTAAAATAACCTCTGTTGGTTTTCAGGCCGTAGTAGATGAGATGAATGGTGATAGTGTAAGATATCCGGGTGGGAAGTTTTTAGTGAGAAATGATATGCTTGTTTTTGTCCGTAATAGCTCCAGCTCGGCGGTGACAGGAGACAAAAAGGGTGGTATAGACTTTCGCGCCATAAATATCATCACCCAGCCAATGGGAAGTTTTGCTAAGCTGAATCTGCAGTTACCGCAGGCAGATAGGAATATAAATATTGACGATGAATTAAAGCAGATAAACAAGATGCTTGAAGCAGGGATCAGGCCGAATTCCCAGAGATTTGCAATGGTGGCAAGCTCATGTATTCAGAGAAAAGAGCTGTCGCGCCACGCCCAGGACTTGGCTTTAGCTGTGGTTAAGACTTACAAGTTGGATGAAGCAAATAGTGTGGAGAGTGATGAGGATTTAATGAAAGTATCGCTCCTTGTTGATTCAATTTAAGTAAATAGTCA
>JACROS010000077.1 GCA_016214325.1 Candidatus Omnitrophota bacterium
CAAAATGCTTTCAAGGAAGTTGATTTGATTGTTTCGCCGGTTTCTCCGACGCTGCCGTTTAAACTTAGTGAAAAAACCTCTGACCCATTAGAAATGTACTTGTCGGATATTTATACAATTTCAGTAAATTTGGCTGGAATTCCGGCAATATCTTTACCGTGTGGATTTACTAAGGCAGGCTTACCAATTGGAATGCAGATTATGTCTAAGCCTTTTGCAGAAGAAATGATTTACAGGGTTGCTTATACTTATGAGCAAAATACACCGTGGCATAAATCTAAGCCAAAATTATAATGGAATACGAACCAGTAATAGGATTAGAAGTTCATTTACATTTAAAGACTAGGACAAAGGCTTTCTGTGGATGCTCTACAGAATTTGGAGGACAGCCGAATTCTCAAGTTTGCCCGGTGTGCCTAGGATTCCCGGGAACTTTGCCGGTTTTAAATAAAGTCGCCTTAGAATATGCGATTAAAGCCGGCCTTGCGTTAAATTGCACTGTAAATAAATTTACTAAATTTGACCGGAAGAATTATTTTTATCCTGACTTGCCTAAAGATTATCAAATTTCTCAGTATGATTTTCCTGTTTCAAGCAATGGATTTCTTGAAATTGATATTGACGGTAAAACTAAACGTATCGGCATTACCCGCGCCCATCTGGAAGAAGATGCCGGTAAATTAATTCATAAAGATGATGCCAGCCTTGTTGATTTTAACCGCACAGGAATTGCTTTGCTGGAAATTGTGAGCATGCCAGAAATTAATTCTCCTCAGGAGGCTTACGAATATTTGACTGGGTTAAAAAGTGTTCTTAAATATTTGGGAGTTTCTGATTGCGATATGGAAAAAGGATCTCTTCGTTGCGATGCCAATGTTTCTATTCGCCCAAAAGGTGAAACTGCGTTGGGCGTAAAAACTGAACTTAAGAATATGAATTCTTTTAAGGCCGTTAGAGATGCGCTTGGTTATGAAATAGAGCGTCAAACTAAATGTTTAGAGGCCGGAGAAAAAATTATTCAGGAAACCAGGCTTTGGGATGAAAAGCAGGGGTGTAGTGTGGTTATGCGCACAAAAGAGGGCGCGCAGGATTATCGATATTTTCCTGAGCCGGATTTAACTACTTTTATAATTGATGAAAGTTTAATTGAGAAAATCCGCAAAAGCATTCCAGAGTTGCCTCGGGAGAAATGTCAACGTTTTATTAACGAGTATGGTTTGTCAGCTTATGATGCTAAGCTTCTTGTTTTAATAAAAGAAGATGCCGATTTTGCAGAAAGTTGTATGCGTTCGTATGCAAATAAAGACAAAAAATTAATTGTGAATTGGTTAAATGGGGCCTTGCTTTCTGAGGCAAATACGCGTAATTGTCAGGTGTGTCAATTAAAGGTTAAGCCAGAGGATTTAGCAGAGTTGGTAAGTTTTGTTGAGCGCCAGGAAATTTCAAATCTTTCGGCAAAAATGGTATTAACCGAAATGATTGAAACAAAGAAAAACCCTGCTGAAATTATTAAAGAAAAGAATTTATCTCAAATTTCTGATACAGGAGCGCTGGATGGATTTATTGAAGAAGCAATAAAAGAAAATGAAAAATCAGTTTTAGATTTTAAATCTGGAAAAGAAAATGCGTTAATGTTTTTAGTTGGTCAGGTAATGAAGAAATCTAAAGGCAAAGCAAATCCTAAGACTGCACAGGAATTAATAAAGCGGAGGCTGGAAAATGCGTAAGAAAATCATGTTCGGTTTTATTTTAATTATCGGCGTGTTTATTTATGCAAGATTTGGGATTTCTGCTATTGAGCAGAAAAAAAAGGATGAGCTGTATAAACAAGTTGAGATTTTCTCTGACTCTTTGGCAATTATTCAGACAGAATATGTTGACGAGCCTAAGCCAAAAGACCTGATTTATGGAGCTTTAAAAGGAATGCTTGGTTCACTTGATCCGCACAGCCAGTTTATGGATCCGGATACCTACAATGAGCTAAAGGTGGATACTGAGGGTAAATTTGGTGGATTAGGGATAGAAATTACCATAAAAGACGGGCTTTTAACAGTTGTTACTCCTATTGAAGATACTCCTGCATGGAAAGCTGGGCTTAAAGCCGGAGATAGAATAGTAAAAATTAATGATGACTTAACTCGTGATATGTCTTTGACGGATGCGGTAAAGCGTATGCGTGGAAAAGTAGGGGAAGTAGTTAATTTATCAATTATGCGAGAATCCGAGAAGAAAATTCTTGATTTTAAGATTACCCGCGATGTGATTAAAATTAAGGATATTAAAGAAGTAAGAATTCTTGAGGATGGTATCGGCTATATTCGTTTGTCAGAGTTTCGTGAAAATACCTCAAAGGATTTAAATATCGCTTTAGAGAATTTGGGTAAGCAGGGGATGAATGCTCTTGTTATAGATTTGCGAAATAACCCTGGAGGGCTTTTGGATGTTGCGGTGAAAGTGGCTGAAAAGTTTACGCCAAAAGGAAAAATGATTGTTTATACAAAGGGCCGCAAGCCTTCGCAGAACCTGGAGTTTATTTCTAAAGAAAATAAGCCAATTTTAGATTTACCAATTGTGGTTTTAATTAATGAAGGTTCAGCTTCAGGAAGCGAGATTGTGGCTGGCTGCCTGCAGGATTATAAGCGTGCGATTGTGGTAGGAACAAAATCATTTGGTAAAGGTTCTGTTCAGACTGTAATTCCTTTAGGTGACGGTTCTGCTTTGCGCCTGACTACCAGCAAATATTTTACTCCTTCTGGCAAGGTAATTCATGGTAATGGTGTAAATCCTGATATTGTGGTCGAAGAAGGTAAAATTGAGCTGGATCAAAATGAAAAGCTAAAAGCTGAAAATAAAGATAATATCTTTGAAGAGTTGGAGAAGAAAGAACAAGTGAAGCAGGATAAAAAGTTTGAATATAAATCGGATAATCAGTTGATGCGCGCAGTAGATATTTTGAAGGCATTAAAATTCTATGACTCCAAAGAAAAAGCGCAAAAGCAATAAAAACAATAACGGTGTTTTAAAGTTTATAATCGGCATCTTATTGGTATTTGTTTTTCTGCAGTGGGTGTTTGTTACTGTTAATAAGCCAAGAAAAGTTTCTCCTCGTGTGGTTGGCCCTTCTGAAGTAAAGATTAAAGGAAGAATTGCTATCGTTATCGATGATTGGGGGTATAATCTCAATAATTTCAAAATTGTTGAAGAAATAAAACATCCTTTTACTGCCGCGGTCCTGCCTAATTTGGCTTCTTCTGTAAAAGTAGCTAAAGAGTTGAATGCGCGAGGGTTTGAAGTAATTTTACATCTTCCTATGCAGCCGCACGGAAAGAATCATCTAGAAAAGAATACGATACGCCTTATATCTAGTGAACAAGAGATTAAAGATAT
Organism: Candidatus Omnitrophota bacterium; assembly: GCA_016214325.1. Taxonomy (GTDB): domain Bacteria; phylum Omnitrophota; class Gorgyraeia; order Gygaellales; family Profunditerraquicolaceae; genus JACROS01. The sequence goes on from JACROS010000077.1 coordinate 3,388, forward strand.
CGTTGGCAGAGATCTAGAAAATATTGTTTATGCTAAAGGTATTTCTAATCATATGGGTTCTGAAGCAACTGAAGATATCAGAGTTATGGGGATTGTTTTTAGCGAGATTAAAAAAAGAAATTTATATTTTTTGGACAGCTTTGTTTCAAATAAATCTGTATGTGAGAAATTAGCCAGGAAATCTGGCCTGCCATTTGCGAAGCGAGATATTTTTCTTGATAACCAGCAAGATCCTCTTTATATAAAGGCACAGATTATTAAATTAAAAAAGAAAGCAAGGATGCAAGGGTATGCAATTGGTATCGGGCATGACCGCAAGAATACTCTATTGGTATTAAAAGAAGTAATGCCCCAGATAGAAAAAGAAGGGTATAAATTTGTTCTGGTTTCAGATTTAGTTAAATCGGAGAGATAATGCTTGTTTTAGGGATTGAAACATCTTGTGATGAAACTTCGGTTGCCGTTGTAAAAGACGGAAAAAAAGTTTTATCAAATCAGGTTAGCACAAGTTTGAGGCTGCATAAGAAACATGGAGGAGTGGTTCCTGAGATTGCTTCACGTATGCAGTTGGAGACAATCTCTGCTGTTGCGGATCTTGCAATAGAAAAAGCCCGGATTAAATTAAGAGATATTGATTTAGTGAGCGTAACTAATCGGCCGGGATTATTAGGGTCATTATTGGTGGGGGTTTCCTTTGCAAAGTCAGTAGCTTTGAGTTTGAAGTGTCCGCTGCTGGGTGTGGATCATATTCACAGTCATTTTTATGCAAATTTCCTGGATGCAAAAGGGGTGAAATTGCCCTTTGTAGCTCTTGTTGTTTCTGGAGGGCATACGAGTTTATTTTATGTGCAGGATTTTGATAAGATTTCTCTTCTTGGACAGACTCATGATGATGCTTGCGGTGAGGCATTTGATAAAGTGGCCAAGATTTTAGGTTTAGGTTATCCAGGAGGGCCGCAAATTGAAAAGCTGGCAAAGCAAGGTAATCCTAGTAAAATTAAATTTGCATGTTCAGGCACTAAAGGAGAACTTGATTTTAGTTTTAGCGGGATAAAGACTGCGGTTTTATACTACGTTAAAAAGCATGCGGATTGCAGCATGCGGTTTGCGGTTTCTAATGCACAGCAGGCTGCAGACATCGCTGCTAGTTTTCAGGAATCAGTTATTGACACTTTGATTAGAAAATCATTTCTTGCTTGTAAAATTAAGAAGACAAATCGCCTGGTTATTGGAGGCGGCGTGGTGGCAAACAGCAGGTTAAGAGAAAAATTTACTGCCGCAGGAAATACAGCAGGAATAAATTGTTATTTTCCTCCGATTTCTTTGTGTATAGATAATGCGGCAATGATAGCTGGTTTTGGGTATGAATTATTTAAAAAAGGATTTCGTTCGGATTTAAACTTAAACGCCTTACCATAAAGAAAGGGGTAAAATATGCTTTCTGATGAACAGATTATTACTAGATTAATTTTGACTGTGGTTTTGAGTGGTTTGATTGGGCTTGAAAGGCAGATGCACAGGAGAACCGCAGGCCTTCGTACACATATCCTCGTGGCACTTGGGTCATGTCTTATCATGTTGACATCACTCTATGTTTTTGATATATATAGTGATATAGTAGCATTGGATCCTTCTCGTATTGCTGCAGGAGTTATAACAGGAATTGGTTTTCTTGGGGCAGGTACAATTATTCGTGATAGAGAAGGTGTTAAAGGCTTGACTACTGCTGCTAGTCTGTGGGTTGTTGCCGGGATTGGTTTAGCAGTTGGTTGTGGTTTCCGACGGGCAGCAATTTATGCAACTGTTTTATCTTTAGTGGTCCTTTTTTTCTTACGCTACATTGAAGGTATAATATTTTTTGAAGAAAAGAAAAAAGGCGTGAACTAAAAGGAGGTGGGCATGTCTTTCAAGAAAAAGCTAGAAGAGAAAGTTCTTGATGTTGATGCTGCAATGCAAGGAACCTTAAGTTTTAAGGACCCGGTTAATTTGAGGATTAACGGTAAGTTCGAGGGTAACTTAGAAACTAGGGGTAACTTAACTATTGGCCAGGCTGCTACTGTAGTTGCTGATATTGTGGGTGATAATATAATTGTTGGAGGAAGGGTCCGAGGAAGAATAACTGCAAGAGAAAGGCTGACCTTGCTTCCTACTGCGATAGTTGAAGGAGAAATTTATCCGGTGAAACTTAATGTTGCAGAAGGTGCAATTATGGAAGGCAGATGTTTTATGCTGCATGATTTCTTAAATCCCGAGGAGCTTGCCAGGTATCTTGAGGTGGATTTAAATTCAATTATGGAATGGGCAGGGAGCGGCAAAATGCCGGCGCAAAAAGAGGGTGAAAATTGGAGATTTGAAAGAAAGGCAATTGATTCCTGGGTAGCATCGGGGAAGATTGAGAGATAATTTTTATGGCTGAAGAAAAGCTTTTAACTGTTAGAGATGTTGCGATTATTCTGCATGTGTCTGAGAAGAAAGTGTTGGAACTTGCAGAAAGCGGAGAGGTTCCTGCTTATAAAATTGGCGGGGTGTATTTACGTTTTAAAAAAGAACAAATTCAGGAATACAGAAAACGCCTGCATCCTCATGCTGCTAAAGAAGAAGCTCTGCAGAAATATCCTATAAATGAGCGGATCAAGGATTTCTTTTATTTTAATGATTTTTATGTTTTTTCCGCCATTGTGATTACAATTTTGTTGTTTATAATCTTCCGAGGATATTAAGAGCATGGGGCCAAAGCATGGATTTTGTGATTTTGGATTTGCAAAAATTGATACTGACCGCAAAAGACGCAAAGGATTTGCAGAAGTAGTTTATTGTCCGGGGAAAACAAAGGAACATTTAAAAAAAATTTGCCTTGGTTTAATTAAGCACAAAGAAGATCTTTTGCTTACCCGGCTTGAAAAAGAAAATCTTCTGTATCTTAAAAGAGCCATTCCTAAACTTAAATATAACCCAACGGCAAAAATTGCTTATCTTTTGCAAAAAAAGAAGCAGGTGAAGAAGGGCCTTGTTTTAGTCTTGTCTGCTGGAACAGCCGACATACCGGTTGCTGAGGAGGCTGCAATTACGCTTGAGGTAATGGGTAATCGTGTTGAAAGGGTCTATGATGTGGGAGTTGCAGGGGTGCATAGATTATTTTCACATATGGAGTTGTTGCGTAAAGCCAGGGTAATTGTTATTGTTGCCGGGATGGAAGCAGCCTTAGCTAGTTTGGTTAGCGGTTTGGTGAGCGCTCCGATAGTTGCTGTGCCTACAAGTTGTGGTTATGGGGCAAGTTTTGGCGGATTGTCATCTTTGTTAACAATGCTTAATAGTTGTTCTCCGGGAATAGGCGTAGTAAATATTGATAATGGTTTTGGCGCAGGTTTCTTGACCAGTTTAATAAATAATTAATTGGGGGTTTTGTAATGGCGCTTTCAGGATTGGATATTTATAAATTATTGCCAAAAACTAATTGCCGCGAATGCGGGTTTGCTACTTGTCTTGCATTTGCTATGCAGCTTGCTAAAAAAGTGGTCAGCCTTGAGAAATGCCCTTTCGTAAGTGAAGAAGCAAAGAAAATACTTGAAGCTTCAAGCCAGCTTCCGATAAAGTTGATTACCTTGGGAGTTGGTGATGATAAATTAGAAATTGGCAATGAAGCTGTTTTGTTTAGACACGAAGAAAAATTTCACCATCCATGCGGGATAGGTTTTATTATTGATGATAATTTAAAAGATATTCAAATTAGCGAGCGTCTTAATAAAATTAAGCAGTTAAATTTTGAGAGGGTGGGCCAGGAGCTAAAGGTAAATTTAGTAGCAATTAGGAGCAATAGTGATGAAAAAAGTTTTGTAGCCGCAGTCAAGTTGGTTTTAAATTCGACGAGTCTTCCGATTGCTTTAATGAGTAATAATGCGTTAATATTAAGGCCTGCGCTTGAGCTTGTAAAAGATAAGAAAGTTCTAATTTATCAGGCAAACAAGAATAACTTTAAGGAGCTGGCACAATTAGCTCTTGAATTTAAAGCAGTATTGGCGGTCCAGGATGCGGATTTAGTCGGCCTATCAGAATTAACTCAAGAAATAAGCAAGATTGCTCCAGTGGATTTGCTGCTTGATACTGGCAAAAAATTAATTTCTGAAAAGATTTGGGATTTGACGCAATTGCGCAGACAAGCTTTAAAGAAATCTAACCGTAGCCTGGGTTATCCGTCTGTAGTTGTTATTGAGGAAGATGACCCCTATGAGGAGGCTATCGAGGCTGCAACCTATATTTCAAAATATGCTGGTCTTGTTTTAATAAAAGGAGTTGAAGCTTGGCAGTCGTTAAGCCTTTTAACCTTGCGCCAGAATATTTTTACAGACCCACAGAAGCCTTTGCAAATTGAGCCTAAGCTTTATCCGGTGGGGCATGCTGGAAAAAGCTCGCCTGTTTTAGTGACTACAAATTTTTCTTTATCTTATTATACGGTTTTAAGTGAGGTTGAAGCCAGCAAGGTTCCTGCTTACATTTTAAGTATAGATACAGAAGGTATGTCTGTTTTGACTGCTTGGGCAGCAGAGAAATTTACTCCGGGAAAAATTTCGGATTCATTGAATCAGTTCGGAGTAGAAGATATGGTATCTCATAAGAACCTGATTATTCCTGGTTATGTTGCCATGATTAGTGGAGAACTTGAAGAAACTTCTGGTTGGAAAATAACTGTTGGGCCAAAAGAAGCGGCAGGATTACCGTCCTTTTTAAAGAATTTATCATGACTAAATTTAAAGGAATATTGTATCCTGACAACAAAACAATTGAAGTAGAAAAAGATAAGACTATTCTTTCAGCTGCTCTTTCTGCTGGAGTTTTGATTAATACTTCTTGTGGAGGAGATGGAGTTTGCGGCAGGTGTAAGGTAATTGTTAAAAAAGGTAAGGTCCTTACTCAGCCAAGCGGTGCGATTACTTTGGAGGAAAGAAGGCAGCAGGTTTATTTAGCGTGTATTACGACAGTGCATAGTGATTTGGAAATAGAAATACCGGTTAAATCTCGGATAGATTTTGAAAAACTAACTCCTCAGGAGTTAGCTCTAAGGCTTAAGGGCCTTTACTCTGATTCTGAAGATATTGTTGAACCTGGGCAGGATGAAGTTAGTGGAATCTTTAAACACTCGCCATTAGCAACAAAGATTTATTTAGAGCTATCAGAGCCTACTCTGGATGATAATATCAGTGATTTAGAAAGGCTTTATCGTCAAGTGCGTCGTATTCAGGGTGCTGGTATTATGCAGACTGGTTTGTATAATATTAGGCAGCTTGGCGAGTTGTTGCGTGATGCTAATTGGAAGGTTACTGTTACTTTGGGTAAACGAAATGATACTGTAGAGATTGTTTTGGTTGAGCCAGGGAATACCTCACAAAATAATTTTGGCCTTTGTTTTGATATTGGAACAACTACAATTTCAGGGCAATTGGTTGATTTAAATCAAAAGAAAGTTTTGGGAACAAAGGCTACTTATAATAAGCAGGCTGTTTTTGGAAGTGATGTTATTACACGTATTATTTATGCTCATGAAGAAAACGGCCTGGAAAAGTTGCATAATGCAGTTTCTGACACAATGAATCAAATTGCCAAAGAACTGATTCAGGAACATAAAGTTGATATTAATGATGTGGCTTGTGTTGTTTGTGCTGGAAATACGACCATGATTCATCTTTTATTAAGTGTTGACCCTAGTTATATCCGCAGGCATCCGTATGTTCCAACAGCAAATTTTGTACCGGTAATTAGAGCTTTGGAGGCAGGTATAAAAATTAATCCCAGGGGCTTGTTGTCATGCGTGCCGGGTGTGTCAAGTTATGTGGGCGGGGACACAACTAGCGGAGTGCTTGCCAGTGGAATTTATAAACAGGATGATTTGAGTATACTTATTGATATTGGCACAAACGGTGAGATTGTTTTAGGGAATAAGGATTTTTTAGTTGCTTGTGCTGCTTCTGCAGGGCCGGCATTTGAGGGTAGTGGAGTTAGCTGCGGAATGCGTTCAAGTGCGGGAGCAATCCAGAAAGTTAATATTGATCCAAAAACTTACAAAGTTAATTATGTTACAATCGGCGATGCAAAGCCTCGCGGAATTTGCGGCTCAGGCTATATTGATCTTTTGGCAGAAATGCTTAAGGCGGGAATTATTGATAAAAGTGGAAAAATTAAATCTGAAAATAGTAAGTATATCCGTCAGCTGGATTCTGGGAGAGAGTTTGTGGTTGCTTTTAAAGAAGATACCGGGTTTTCTTCTGATATTGTAATTACTGAAACCGATATTGAAAATCTTAAGCGTGCAAAAGCAGCAATTTTTTCGGCAGCTGCGATTTTAGTAAGACATATGGACCTTGATTTTTCTGTGATTAAAAAGTTTTATATCGCCGGTGGATTTGGGGCTTATGTAAATATTGATAACGCAGTCAGGATTGGCTTGTTGCCGGATTTAGAGAGAGATAAGTTTTTATTTATCGGTAATAGTTCTTTGTCTGGGGCGCGGCAGGTGCTTTTATCAGATGAGGCAATGAAAAAAGCTGATGATATTGCGCATAAAATTACTTATTTCGAGCTTTCAGTTGATCCTGGCTATATGGATGAATATGGCGCAGCATTATTTTTTCCGCATACGGATTTAAAGAGGTTTCCAAGTATAAAATAATGGGTTACGTTATAGCAATGGCAGGAAAAGGCGGCACAGGTAAAACGACTATTGCTGCTTTAATTGTCCGGCTAATTAAAGAAAAAAAACTTGGTTCAATTTTAGCAGTAGATGCTGATCCAAACAGCAATTTCGGAGAAGCTTTGGGAGTTGTGCCGCAAAAAAGCATTGGCACGATACTTGATGAGATTTCTAAACATCCGGATAAAATTCCCTCGGGCATGTCAAAAGATAGGTTTATAGAATATGAAGTGCAAACGGCAATTGCCGAAGGAGAGGGTTTTGATGTGCTTACTATGGGCAGGCCTGAAGGCCCGGGATGTTATTGTTATGTGAATAATGCCTTAAGAGCGGTTATGGATAAGCTGATTAAGGATTACGATTATATAGTAATTGATAATGAGGCTGGTCTTGAGCACCTATCACGGCGCACAGCAAGATCAGCTGATGCAATGGTGGTTGTTTCTGGTTTGTCAGCTGTGGGTTTGAAAGCTGCTAAAAGAATCAGTGAATTGGCGCGGGAGATAGATATTAAAATTAAAAAAAGGTTTTTAATTTTAAATTTATGCACCAATGATTTAGAACCAGATAAGCTTAAAGATTTAAATTTTGATTATTTGGGTTGTATTCCTGATGATAAAGAGATTGGTTTAATTAGTTTAAACGGGCAATCATTGATGAGCTTAAATGAAAAAGCAAAGAGCCTGGTTGTCCTTGGTAAAATTGGAGAAAAGATATTGCAACGCGGTTAATGATA
>JACROS010000078.1 GCA_016214325.1 Candidatus Omnitrophota bacterium
AAGATATTTCAGGGCGCAAACTAAAAAGTACAATGATTATGCAGATTCATGATGAGCTTGTTTTTGATGTTGTTAATAATGAAAAAGAGCAGTTGATTGGCCTTATACGTGAGCGTATGGAGAATGTGTTAAAACTAAGTGTTCCAATCAAGGTGGATATAAAAAAGGGTAAGAATTGGCTTGATATGGAGGAGATTGATTGAAGGTAGCTTTTTGTGCTTCTGAAGTTGCTCCTTTTGCTAAGACGGGCGGGCTTGCGGATGTAGCTGGAGCATTGCCTTTGGCTCTTGAAAAGCTTGGGCATGAAGTAATTATAATTATGCCTGGCTATAAATCTGTCCATCAGGCTAAGCTTGAGATTAAGAAATTAAATAAACATATTTCGTATGCTAATATTGGGAAAGCAATAAAGGTTTATTTTATTGAAAGCGATAAGTATTTTCATCGCAGTAATTTGTATTGTGATAAACACGGAGATTATAAGGATAACCTGGAAAGATTCGCGTATTATTGCAAAGAATCATTGAATTTGCTAAAAGAAATAAATTTTCCCGCGGATATTATACATATTCATGATTGGCAAGCAAGCTTGATCCCGGTTTATCTGAAGGCATTTTTCAGGCAGGATAATTTTTATAAAAATATAAAAACAGTTTTAACTATTCACAATTTAGGTTATCAGGGAATTTTTCCAAAAGAGGAATTTCCTAAGCTTGGGCTTGATTGGCCGTATTTTGGCATGGATGGCCTTGAGTTTTTTGGGAAAATCAATCTTTTAAAGGCGGGTTTGATTTTCTCGGATATTATTAATACGGTTAGCCCGACTTATAGCAGGGAAATTCAATCAGAAGAATTGGGTTTTGGTTTAGAAGGAATTTTGTCAGGGCGTAAAGATTCGTTATACGGTATTTTAAATGGGCTTGATTATAATTATTGGAGCCCTGAAACTGACAAATATATTTTAAAGAATTATTCTTTAAAGAGTATCGAGGACAAGCTGGTAAATAAGCTAGAATTGCAAAAGATTTGTGGTTTTAAACAAGATGGTAATATTCCTGTTCTTGGCATAGTTTCCCGTCTGGCTGAGCAAAAAGGTTTTGATATTTTAGCCGAAGATTTTGAATCAATTTGTAAATTAGGAACACAGTTTGTTGTTTTAGGTATTGGTGAGCATAGGTATCATGTGTTATTAGAAAAGATGACACAGGAATATCCGCAGTCAATTTCTGTGCACTTAGAGTTTAATGAAGCGCTCGCGCATAAAGTTTATGCTGGAAGCGACGTTTTTCTGATGCCTTCGCAATATGAGCCATGTGGTTTGGGGCAAATGATTGCTTTAAGGTATGGGGCGCTTCCTTTAGTGTTTAAGACGGGCGGGCTTGCGGATACTGTTAATTCGCAAAACGGTTTTATTTTTGAAGACTATAATAAAGAAGATTTGTTAGGAACTGTAAAAAAAGCAACAGAAGTGTTCCAGGATAAAAAGAAACGGCTTGGGCTTGTAAAAAATGCTATGCAGTGTGATTTTTCCTGGGATGTTTCTGCAAAAAAATATATAGAGCTGTATGAAAAAGCAAAATCAAAATAAAATTATTTTGGGTTTAACCGGAGGTTTTGGAAGCGGAAAAACCACTGTGGCAAAGATGTTTCGTGGGCTTGGCGCAGAAATTGTGGATGCAGATAAACTAGCGCATAATTGTATTAAAAAGGGCTCTGGTGTTTATCAGAAAATTATTGCTATTTTTGGTAAAGGCGTTTTACAGAGTGATAAAAAGATTGACCGTAGGAAATTAGCAGGCCTGGTGTTTAATAACCGCAGTATGCTTAAGAAATTAAATAATATAATTCATCCGGAAGTGATTCGGATGATAAAAGAGTCTATTTTGTTATCAAGGGCCAAGGTTGTGGTTTTAGATGCACCTTTATTAATTGAGGCAGGCCTTTGTGATATTGTTGATAAAATAATAGTGGTAATTGTTTCTCGTCACAAGCAGGTAGAAAGGGTTTTTAAGAAAACAAAAATTAAAAGGGAAGAAATTTTAAAAAGGATACGCTGTCAGATGCCTTTATCCAAAAAAGCCAGGCTGGCGGATTTTGTAATAGATAATAACGGTGATTTAAAAGATACAAAGAGCCAAGTAAAACAAATATGGAGGAGAATGTGGAAAAGTTAGAAATTAAGAATTTGAAGGACATGAAAATTACAGAATTAAACAAATTGGCCAGGGACTTAAATGTTAATGGCATAAGCGGGCTGAAAAAACAGGAGCTTATTTTTAAGATTCTGCAGGGACAGGCTGAAAAAGAAGGATTAATGTTTGGAGAGGGTGTATTGGAGATTTTGCCCGAGGGTTTCGGATTTTTAAGGAGCCCAAACTATAATTATCTGCCTTGCCCTGATGATATTTATATTTCTCCGTCTCAAATCAGGAAATTTGATTTACGCACCGGAGATACGGTTAGCGGGCAGATTCGTCCACCTAAAGAAGGCGAAAAATATTTTGCTCTTCTAAAAGTTGAGGCAGTAAACTTTGAGAATCCAGAGGATGTTAAAGAAAAGGTGTTGTTCGATAATTTAACTCCTGTGTACCCTCGTTCTGCGTTTAATTTAGAAACTGACCCAAAAGAAGTTTCCATGAGGGTAATGAGTTTGTTGACTCCTATTGGAAAAGGCCAGCGTGGTTTAATTGTTGCTCAGCCTTATAGTGGTAAAACTGTGCTTTTACAAAAAATAGCCAATGCCATTACCACTAATAATCCGGATGTGATTTTGATCGTGCTTTTAATTGACGAGCGCCCGGAAGAAGTAACAGATATGCAAAGGCATGTAAGAGGCGAAGTAATTTCTTCAACATTTGATGAGCCGCCAGAGAGACATGTGCAGGTTGCAGAGATTGTGCTTGAGAAAGCAAAAAGGCTTGTAGAACACAAGCGTGATGTGGTAGTCTTATTAGACAGCATTACGCGCCTTGCCCGGGCATATAACTCAGTTGTGCCGCATAGCGGGAAGGTTCTTTCTGGAGGTATTGATTCTAATGCTCTTCAGAAGCCAAAAAGATTTTTTGGGGCAGCGCGTGCAATTGAAGAAGGCGGCAGCTTGACGATTATTGCTACGGCTCTTGTTGATACAGGAAGCCGTATGGATGAAGTTATCTTTGAAGAATTTAAAGGCACCGGCAATATGGAGTCGCAATTAGACAGGAATCTTTTTCAGAGAAGAATTTATCCTGCAATTGATATTAAGCGTTCAAATACCCGTCATGAGGAACTTTTGGTTAAACCTGATCAACTACAAAAGATTTGGATTTTAAGGAAGGTTCTTAACGAGTTAAGTAATGTTGAGGCAATGGAGCTTTTAATTGAAAAGCTTGTAAAAACTAAGAATAATGAAGATTTTTTAAACAGCATGAACCAGTGATTTAGTAACTAGTTAACACCCAGCCATATTGGATTGGCTGGTGTTCACTTGTGTGAAAAGGAGAAAAAAATGAAAGAGAAAATTCATCCAAATTACAAAGACAGCACAATTATTTGTGCCTGCGGAGAGACAATTCACACCCGTTCTACAAAACCTAGCATCCGAGTTGAAATCTGCTCAAAGTGCCATCCATTTTTTTCTGGTAAACAGAAACTAGTTGATTCTGCCGGCCGCGTGGATAAATTTATGAAGAAATACGGGAAGAAGTAATTGGTTAAATGGTAGATCAATTACAAAAATTAGAGAAAAGATATGAGGAGCTGGAACAAATACTTGCTTCTTATGAAAATATCTCTGATAAGGATCAATATAATAAATTTGCCAAGGAGTTGGCTGATTTAAGGGGCCCGGTATCTTTATTTCGCGAGTATAAAAAGATTATAAGTGAAATTGAAGATACTCAAAAAGTTCTTTCTGAGAAGCATGATAAAGAATTTTCCGAATTAGCAAAGTCAGAGCTTGAGGAATTATTCCTAAGAAAAACTGCTATTGAGGATAATTTAGAAAGAATTCTTACCGGAGAGGACAAGGATGCTAACAGGGATATCATTGTTGAAATCCGTCCGGGAACTGGGGGTATGGAAGCAGCATTGTTTGTTGGTGATCTTTATCGCATGTATACAAAATATGCAGCCAATAAGAACTGGTCCCTTGATCCGATGGCGGTTGCTAGTACAGAGTTAGGTGGTTTTAAAGAAGTTGTTTTTGGTTTAAAAGGAAAAGACGTTTATAAGCGCCTCAAATTTGAGAGTGGAGTGCATCGTGTGCAAAGAGTGCCTGAAACAGAGGCGCAAGGCAGAATTCATACTTCTACTGCTTCTGTTGTGGTTATGCCGGAAGTAGAAGAAGTGGATTTGGTGATTGAGCCAAAAGATTTAAGGATTGATACTTATCGCTCAAGCGGGCCTGGGGGACAGCACATGCAGAAAACTGATTCTGCAGTTAGGATTACGTACATACCTACTGGCACAGCTGTTGCTTGTCAGGATGAGCGTTCGCAGATAAAAAATAAAGCTAAGGCAATGCGAATTTTGCGTGCCCGTCTTCTGGATATGAAAGAACAAGCAGAAGCCAAGAAGATTACTGAGGCGCGCCGGACGCAAATTGGTTCTGGTGACAGAAGCGAGAAGATTCGTACCTATAATTTTCCTGACCGCCGCGTTACAGATCATCGTATTAATTTTACATCGCACCAGTTGGAAGCTATTCTTGAGGGAGAATTGGATGAGATTTCTGATGCTTTAATTAAGGCGTCAGAGGAAAAAGCGCGTCAGGAAAAACAGGCTAAGGAGTAGAAGGCCGGTTATGAACGAAGCGGAATTGTTGTTTACTCAGGTCTTAAATTGTAAAAGGCCGTCTTTATATTTTGATAAAGGCTTAAAATTAAGCAAAAAACAGTCAGAATTTATTGCCTCAAGTTTAAAGAGAAGGATTGCCGGTGAGCCTATTCAGTATATTTTGGGAAATACTGAATTTATGGGCTTTGATTTTAAGGTCTCGCTTGATTGTTTAATCCCCCGCCAAGAAACAGAAATCTTAGTTGAAACTGCTATTAAATATTTAAACAGCCTGCCGCCTGCTAATTTCCGAGCTTTAGAAATAGGCACTGGGTCAGGATGTATCGCTGTTTCTTTGGCTGGATTATTGGAGAATATAACAATAACCGCAACAGATATTTCTCAAGAAGCCTTAGGGATGGCAAGGTCAAATGCGTTACTTAATAAAGTTTCAGACAGAATAGCTTTTTTAAATAGCGATTTGTTTTCCTCTTTACCGATATGCGATAAGCCATATGCCCTATGCATCTCTAATCCTCCTTATATTCCAAGTAAAGAAATTGCCAGATTGCAGCCTGAAATTCAATATGAACCTCGTCTTGCTTTAGATGGCGGAAAAGACGGGCTAAATTTTTATCGTAGAATTATTGCAGATTCGCCTGATTATTTAGAAAATGACGGTTTTCTTTTAATGGAAATGGGATTTGGACAATGTAAAAAAATAAAAGAAATCTTTAAGAATTGCAAGAAATTTGAGATAATAGAGATTGTAAAAGATTATAGTAATATTGAAAGAATTATTGTTGCTAAAATCAAGTCTAAATAGATTATTATAGGGGATATCGAAAATGGATAAATTAGTGATTGAAGGCGGAGTAAAGCTTAAAGGAGAGGTAGTTATTTCTGGTGCAAAGAATTCAGTATTGCCGATATTAGCGGCAACTCTTTTAACTGATGATGCTTGCATAATTAAGAGTGTTCCTAATCTGCGCGATACTAATACCATGTTTAAGATATTGCGTTCTTTGGGAAAAGTTGTTGAATATGACGGAGGTGTCGTTACTGTTACTTCTGGGAAGTCAATAAATTATATTGCAGATTACAAATTAGTTTCTACAATGCGCGCTTCTATTTGTGTTTTGGGGCCGCTTTTAGGAAGGCTAAAAAAGGCAAAGGTTTCGCTTCCAGGTGGATGTATTATTGGTGATCGCCCGGTAGATTTACATATTAAAGGTATCAGAGCACTTGGTGCAGATGTGCATATTGAATCTGGGTATGTTGTGGCTGGTGCTAAAAAGCTTAAAGGCGGCCATATGTATTTAGGAGGAGTTTACGGGTCGTCGGTATTGGCTACTGATAATGTAATGATGGCTGCGGTTTTAGCTAGCGGCAAAACGGTGATTGAATCGGCAGCTTGTGAGCCAGAAGTGGCTGACTTGGCAGAGTTTTTAATTAAGATGGGGGCAAAAATAAAGGGCCATGGTACTCCTATTATTGAAATTGATGGAGTTAAGCATTTACATGGGGCAACGCACACTATTATTCCTGATCGTATTGAAGCCGGAACAATGATGTTAGCCTCATTAATTACCGACGGAGACATTTTAGTGAAAAATGTTTGTTTTCGTCATTTAGGTGCCCTAATTGATAAACTTGAAGAATCAGGTGCGGCAATTATTAAGACAGATAATTCTTTGCGTGTGCGAAAAAGAAAACAGCTGCGGGGAGTAACTATTACAACTCTGCCGTATCCGGGCTTTGAAACAGATATGCAGGCGCAGATGATGAGTTTAATGAGCGTTGTTCCGGGAACAAGCCTTTTTACAGGGAGGATTTATCCGGACAGGTTTATGCATGTGGCAGAATTGCGTCGTATGGGTGCACAGATTCAGCGAGAGGGGCCGCATGCGATTGTTGAGGGAGAGAAATATTTATCTGGAGCTCCAGTAATGGCTTCGGATTTACGTGCTTCTGCTTGTTTAGTTTTGGCTGGGCTAGCTGCTCGAGGCAAGACTTCTATATCAAGGATATATCACTTAGAAAGAGGATACGAAAATATTGAAGAGAAGCTGCAAAATTTAGGGGCAAGGGTTTGGAGGGAGAAAGAATGATTTTAATGATTGATAATTACGATTCATTTACATATAACCTTGTGCAGTATCTGGGTGCATTGGGCGCGGATGTTAAAGTATTTCGTAATGATAAAATTAGTGTAGATAAAATTAAACTTTTGCGCCCAAAGAAAATTGTTGTTTCTCCTGGGCCCGGAAGGCCTGAAGATGCTGGTATCTCTTGTGCAGTTATTAGTGAATTCGCAGGTAAAATACCAATTTTAGGTGTTTGCCTGGGGCATCAGTCTATAGGTTATGTTTATGGAGGAAAGATTGTTCAGGCAAAGAAACTTATGCATGGGAAAACTTCTTTAATTTATCATAATGGCAAGGATATATTTAAGGGAATTCCAAACCCATTTGAGGCAACTAGGTATCATTCGTTATTAGTGGAGAGAAAATCCCTTCCTAAATGCCTTGAGGTTACTGCATGGACCAAGCAAAAGGAAATTATGGGGCTTAGGCATAAAGATTTTCCTATTTGGGGAGTGCAGTTTCATCCGGAATCAATTTTAACTAAATCTGGGAAAGCTATTCTTTCTAATTTTTTAAAATTATGATTATTGAAGCAATTGATTTGTTGCAGAGAAATATAGATTTGTCTGCGGCGCAAATGCACCAGGTGATGGAAGAGATTATGCGCGGTGAGGCTTTTACTCCGCAGATTGTTTCTTTTTTGACTGCTTTAAATAAAAAAGGCGAAACAGTTGATGAAATTACTGCTGGTGTTGAAGTGATGCGTAAATTTGCAACTCGTATTTGCATTGACAAAGAAGTTGTCTTGGATACTTGTGGCACAGGAGGGGATAAAAAAGGAACCTTTAATGTTTCAACTGCGGTCGCTTTTGTGGCTGCTGGAAGCGGGATTACTGTTGCCAAACACGGTAATCGTTCTGTTTCAAGCCGCTGTGGAAGCGCGGATATTCTGGAAGCTTTAGGCGTAAAGATTGATTTAACAGTTGATAAAATAGAGATGTGCCTTAATAAAATAGGCCTTGCTTTTTTATTTGCCCAGAATCTGCATCCGGCAATGAAATATGCCATGCCAGCGAGAAAAGAAATTTCCGCTAAGACTGTTTTTAATATTTTAGGGCCATTAAGCAATCCTGCCCAAGCAACACACCAATTAGTCGGAGTTTATGATTGCAAGTTGACGCAGCTCTTGGCTGAGGTTTTGTTAAAGTTAGGTACAAAGAGTGCTTTAGTGGTTTGCGGCAAGGATGGCCTTGATGAAGTTACTACTACGGATGAAACTTTTATCTCTGAGTTAAAGCTAGGAAAAATCAAGAATTATGAAATTTCTCCGGAAGATTTTGGTTTAAAAAGATCCAGGCTTGAAGATTTATCAGGAGGCAGTGCCGAGGAGAATGCAAAGGTGCTTATTGATATTTTAAAGTCGGCGCCAGGGCCCAAAAGAGATATTGTAATTTTAAATTCTGCAGCAGCCATATATGCTGCTGGAAAAGTTGATTCTATAAAAGATGGTATTAAGATCGCTTCTGTTTCAATTGATTCAGGCTCAGCACTTAATAAATTGGAATTGTTAAAGGAGTTTTCAAGGGAGTAAAGCATGGCAAAGAAGGATACTTTAAAAGAAATTATACAGAAAAAAAATGAGAGAATTTTGTTGGCAAAACAGCAGATTCCCGAGGAAGAATTAAAGCAAAGAATCAAAGATTTGGCGCCTGCCCGGCCGTTTATTGAAGCAATTAGTAAACCTCGGCAGATTTCATTAATTGCCGAGATTAAGAAGTCGTCTCCTTCCTGCGGAATTATTCGCGCAGATTTTAATCATTTAGAGATTGCGCAAATATATCAAGATGTCGGCGTGCAGGCAGTTTCTGTTCTTACCGAGGAGGATTTCTTTGGAGGCAGTTTATCTTATCTAGGCGAGGTAAAAAGTATCGTTACAGCTCCTGTGTTAAGAAAAGATTTTATTTTTGAGCCTTACCAGGTTTATGAATCGCGGTTTTATCAGGCGGATGCGATTCTTTTAATTGCAGAATTGCTTTCAAAAGATAAAATTACTGAGCTTATGGGTATTGCTTTTGAATTAGGTATGGATTGTATAGTTGAGGTGCATAGCGAGAAAGAGTTGAAGAAAGTATTAAATTTAAAGGTCCCTCTTATTGGTATTAACAATCGCGACCTGCGTACGCTGGAGGTTGACCTTAAGACAACTGAAAAACTTTTCCCGCTTATTCCTAAAGATAAGGTAGTGGTGGTGGAAAGCGGGATTAGGAATCATCAGGATGAAATGTTTTTAAAAATATTGGGAGTAAATGCTGTGCTTATCGGGCAAGTTTTTATGGAATCTCTTGATATTCGTAAAAAAGTTGAAGAGGTGATGGGGTGGTAGGTTTGGCATATTGCATGTTGCATATCGCGTGTCGTGTGTTGAAATGACTAAAATAAAAATTTGTGGGATAACAAATTTGGAAGATGCTTTAGCAAGCGTATTTGCAGGATGCGATTCTCTGGGCTTTATGTTTTATCGCAAGAGCCCGCGTTTTATTTTGCCTCAAAAAGCAAAGAACATTATTAAAATTATCCCAAAAGACATTATTAAAATGGGTGTTTTTGTAGATGCTAATAAAAAAAATATAAAACAGATTGCTAAACTTTGCAAATTAGATATACTACAATTTCATGGTCAAGAGAGCCCGGAATTTTGCCGGCGCTTTAAAGGTTATAAAGTTATTAAGGTTTTTCGGGTCAAAGATAAAATAGATTTAGAGCAGATTAAGAAATACAAAGTTTTTGCGTATCTTTTTGATACATTTGTTGATTCAAAGCTTGGCGGAACAGGAAAGAAGTTTAATTGGCGGTTAATCAAACATCTTCAGGGCATTAAGCAGCCGATATTTTTGTCCGGAGGGCTTAACTGCCGGAATGTAAAGAAAGCAATTAGATATCTTCATCCTGATTGGGTAGATGTTTGTAGTTCTGTTGAATTATTACCTGGAAAAAAGAATCATAAGAAAATCAGAGATTTTGTTAGAGCAGTAAAGGGGAAAGTGTGAGATGAATAAACTACCGGATAATTCAGGGCATTTTGATGGATTTGGCGGAAGATATGTGCCTGAGACGTTGATTTCTGCTTTGGATGAATTGGCCAAAGAGTATAAGCAGGCAAAAAAAGATAAAAAATTTAAACAGGAGCTGGATTATTACCTGTGTGATTATGCTGGAAGGCCGACCAAGTTGTATTATGCTAAAAACTTAAGCCAGAAACTTAAGGTAAAAAGGATTTATTTAAAAAGAGAAGATTTACTGCATACGGGTGCACATAAAATTAATAATAC
The DNA here is from genome assembly GCA_016214325.1 of Candidatus Omnitrophota bacterium. Lineage (GTDB taxonomy): Bacteria > Omnitrophota > Gorgyraeia > Gygaellales > Profunditerraquicolaceae > JACROS01. Next base: position 10,172 of record JACROS010000078.1, read on the forward strand.
TTTAGGGCAGGTCCTTTTGGCGCGGCGCATGCAAAAGCCGAGGGTAATTGCTGAAACAGGGGCAGGACAGCACGGTGTGGCAACAGCGACAGTAGCGGCGATGTTTGGCCTTGAATGCGATGTTTATATGGGCACTGAAGATATTGAGCGCCAGAAGCTAAATGTTTTCAGGATGAAGCTTTTGGGAGCGCGGGTGATTCCTGTAACCAGCGGTTCAAAGACTCTTAAAGATGCTATGACTGAGGCATTGCGTGATTGGGTAACTAATGTGCGCACCACGCATTATATTATTGGTTCGGTTGCAGGGCCACATCCTTATCCAGCGATGGTAAGAGATTTTCAGTCAGTTATTGGCAAGGAATCAAGGCAGGAAATTTTAAAGAAAGAAAAACGCCTGCCGGATTATTTGGTTGCTTGTGTTGGAGGCGGGAGTAATGCTATGGGGCTTTTTTATCCTTTCTTTAATGATAAAAATGTAAAATTTATAGGTGTAGAAGCTGCTGGGCTTGGAGTTAAGACAGGTAAGCATGCAGCTGTTCTTACTGCCGGAAAAGTTGGGGTATTGCATGGTTCAAAATCAAAACTTTTAATGGATCAATACGGGCAGGTTGAGATAGCTCATTCAATTGCCGCCGGGCTTGATTATCCGGGAGTAGGGCCAGAACATGCGTATTTTCAAAAGATTGGCCGCGCAGAATATGTTACGGTAAATGATTCTGAGGCGTTAGAAGGGTTTAAGCTTCTTTCAGAAACTGAAGGTATCATTCCTGCTCTAGAGACAGCGCATGCAGTTTACTATTTAACAAAACTTAGCCGTAAAATAAAGAAGGATTCTGTTATTGTTCTTTGTTTATCTGGCAGAGGAGACAAGGATACCTATGCTGTGGCCGAGAGGTTGAAATTATGAACCGGATTGAAAAGAAATTTAAAGAATTAAAAAAAGCCGATAAAAAAGCATTTATTGCTTTTATTACTGCTGGTTACCCAAGTTTATCAGTTACAGAAAAACTGCTTCTTGAGTTTGATAAAATTGGTGTAGATATTGTTGAGTTGGGTGTGCCATTTTCTGACCCTTTGGCAGATGGGCCAGTGATTCAGGAAGCTTCTCAGCAAGCTTTAAAGAAAAAGACGCATTTAGCAGATATTCTTAAATTAGCCAGAAAGATTCGCACTAAGATAAATCTTCCTATTTGCCTGATGACTTACTATAATCCAATTTTTGCTTTTGGCGAGGAGAAATTTGTAAAGCAGGCTATTGAAAGCGGCGTAGATGGAGTGATTATACCAGATTTGCCGCCTGATGAAGGCAGGTCTTTGTTAAGATTAGCAAAA
>JACROS010000072.1 GCA_016214325.1 Candidatus Omnitrophota bacterium
GAAGATAAACTAGTAGAGATACCAGAGGATAGCTTACTAAATGAGCTAGATAGGTCTATTACACCATCTGCTGCAAAGGCAGATTGTTCTAGAATAAGTAAAAAAATTAGAAGTAACGCGATGATTTTAAAGGGTTTTTTCTGCATATTAGGATAATAATTCCATGTACCCCAGAGATTGTGTTATGCTCACACCCCGTCCTATAGCATGGACGGGTGTGCCACCTTATGTGGCAATAAAAAAAGCCGTACTGACCAATTAAGTCAATTCGGCTTAAACAATTCTTAAGCTGCTCCGGCTACCTCCAATAACCAGAGCCCATAAATATAACAACTTCAAAAGTATAACATATTTATACTCAATTTCAAGGTTACAGGCCCTGTTTTTCTACTAATTTTTGTAATTGAATTATTCCCGATTTAATCTATAATAAGCTATTAACACGATTTAAACCAAGAACAAAACCTCAAACAGGAGAAAATGTTATGTTAAAAATCTTACGCAACAAAAAAACCGCAAAAAAAGTCTGGATCATTTTAGCTTTACTAATTGTTCCGGCATTTATCTTCTGGGGCGCAGGCTCACTTGTCCGAGATAAAAAAGAAATGGGCACAGCCGGTAAAATCTTCGGCAAAAACGTCTCTCTTCTTGAATACCGCGACGCATATAATGCTGTCAGAGCACAAGCACAACTGCAGTTTGGGGATAATTTCTCACAACTACGCCAATATCTTGATTTAGAAAACCTAGCCTGGGACAGACTAGTACTTCTTTATGAAGCCAAGCGGCGCAAAATAAAGGTAAGCGACAAAGAAGTAATTGACCTTATCCAAAGTGTCCCGATATTCCAGAAAAAAGGCCGTTTTGACAACCGCTTCTACTCAGACACCTTGCGCTACTACTTACGCATGCAACCTCGGGCATTTGAAGAACAAATCCGCCAGAACATTACTATCTCCAAACTCTACAATCAAATCACAGACAATGTAAAGGTAACTGACGAAGAGATAAGAAAAGAATACCAAAAAGTAAACGAAGAAATCAGCCTTAACTATTTAGCTGCACTTCCAGCTGACTTTACCAAGGGGATTGTCCCGCAAGAAAAAGAAATAAAAGAATATTTTGAAAAAAACTCTGCACAATTTAAACAACCACTCTCTTTTAATCTTGAATATATCGTTTCAGATTCTCAAAGCAAAATCAATGCTGCGGCAAACACATTAACAAAAAAGAATAAACTTGAGATTGTGGCAAAAGAATTAGGAATAGACTTTAACAAAACCGGCTTATTCATTCAATCTGACCCCATACCCGGCATTGGCTGGTCGCCAGAAATCCTTGAGTTAATCATGACAAAATTAAAACCCGGCCAATTTTCAGAACCAATCAATATTGATAAAAAATTTTACATCGTAAGCCTTATTGAAAAAAAAGAGCCTTATATTCCCGAATTTAACCAGGCAAAAGATAAAGTAAAAGAAGCCATAATAAAAACAGAATCAGCAAAAATTGCTAAAGATGGAATTGAAGCCTGCCTTACAAAAATACAATCTGATTTCAAGATTAACCCCAAAGCAATTGACTTTCTAAAACTTGCCAAGGAATTCTCTCTAAAAACAAGCTCTACCAATAATTTTAAATACGGCAGTTACATTGAGGGGATTGGAGCATCAGACAGCTTCTGGGCAGCAGCACAAAATCTTAAAGAAAATGAAACCAGCTCAGTAATTACTATGCCTTCTGGATACTACATCATCAAAATAAAATCCAAGACACCAATTGATGAAAAGAAGTTTGAAAGCGACAAAACTGAATTCACAAAAAAGATTCTTGCTCAAAAACAACAGGATAGCTTTGTAAAATTTACCACAGAATTAAAACAAAAAGCGCAAATGCGTTAAACATTTTGCGCTTTTAATAAAAGAGCCGTTTCTATTTATTAGAAACGGCTCTTATTTTTATTGCTACTTAGCTTACTTTAATTGCATTTACCGGGCACTGCTCGGCAACTTCCTGCGCGTTGCAGCTTGTACAAGCCTGTGCCTTGACATGGGCGATGCCATCTCCTTGAATCTCAAAAATCTCCGGACAAGCTTGTTCACATAAGCCACACCCTACACATGTTGCAGCATCAACTGTTACTTTTGACATTTCAAGTCCTCCGTGAAAATTGTTTTATTATCTTTCTGACAAATTCTCAAATATTTCTTCGTGATTCACTTCTTCAGAAAGGATATGTGTTACCAATTGATAGGTAACATGATCCTTACCAAATGTTTTCTTGGCAAGCTTACTATAAACCTCAATTGCTCCTGCCTCTGCTTCAGCAACAATACGAATAATTCTATTAATATCCGCAGTATTCTTTGGCGGCATTAAATACGCAGCATTAGCATTCTTTTCCAAGTCCATTGGATTTGCAATAGGAGCATCTCCTAACTTTACAATCAAATCAGCTAATTCAGTTGCATGCTCTAATTCATCCTTTGCTAACTTCTCAAGCATCTCTTTAATATCTTCATATGCAATTGCCCTAGCCTGTTTTCCCATAACAACACCTCCTCTTAACTTGCTGCCGCAGCCTCTTGTTTAAGGCCGTATTTCATTATATTTGCATCTGCTATTGCCTGGATTTTCTTTAACTCTTCTTGATTATTCAACAAATGTTTAAACCTGCCCTGAACCTTAAGATATTCTTCCACTGGCCGGGGTTTTATCTGCCTTTTAGCAACTAATATACCATTTTCATATTCAAACAAAGGATACAATCCTGTTTCAACGGCAAGTTTTGCAACTTCCACAGTCAGCCGCGGCTCATACCTCCAGCCCAATGGGCATGGGACATGAATCTGAATATATTTTGCTCCTTTTAGAGAAATAGCTTTCTTTACTTTTCTTTGAATATCCATTGGAAAAGCCACTGAAGCAGTAGCCACATAAGCTATTGCGTGAGCATTGGCTATCTCAGGCATGAGTTTTTTAGGACGCACATTTCCCGTAGATTTAATACCTACAGGAGTAGTAGAAGTGCTGGTATCAAATGGAGTCAACCCGCTTCTCTGCACGCCTGTATTCATATAAGCTTCATTATCATAACAAACATAAAGAATATCATGGCCGCGTTCAAGCATGCCAGAAAGCGCCTGCAAACCAATATCAGCAGTGCCGCCATCACCTGCCTGAGCAATTACATTAATCTTATCTTTTGTACCTAAATATTTTAGAGCTGCCTCAACTCCTGAAGCAACTGCAGCACAGTTTTCAAACAGAGAATGAACAAAAGGAACTTCCCAGCTTGATTCCGGATATTTAGTTGAAAAAACCTCAAGACAACCCGTATTATTTGCAACTATTGTATTGGGCCCAGCAGTATCAATCACCAAGCGTGCTGCCATAGACTGCCCGCAACCTGAACAAGCTGTGTGTCCGCTAGTAAATAAATGTTTACTCATATTGTTCCTTTACCAGTTCTGGTTTTAAATCAATAAATTCACAATTTAATTCTTTTGTTGTTAACAAACGCAGCATCTCCCTGATAGAGCCTTTTGTGATATCGCGCCCACCTAATCCGACGATAAAACTGCTAATTACCTGCGGTTGTTTTTTCTTGCCAAAGAAAGCTGCTTTAACTTCCGCGGCAAGCGGAGCATACGAACCAAGAGACAACGCCCTATCTAATACTGCCACTTTTGAAACATCTTTTAATAAATCGTAAATCTGCTGTGCAGGAAACGGCCTGTAAGAGACAATTTTTAACAAACCGATTTTTTTGCCTTTGGCGCGAAATTCATCAATTGCTTCTTTGACTGTGCCGCAGACAGCTCCCATAGCAACAATTACTTTTTCGGCATCTTCTAAATGATACCCTTCAACTAAGCCATTATATTTACGGCCAACGATCTTTGCAAACTCTCCAGCAACCTTTGGAATTAAATCCAAGGCGCTGTTAAGTGTTTGCTGCAAAGCATAGCGTGCTTCCATATAATATTCAGGATCAACCAATGGGCCCAAAGTCATGGGGTTTTCTACATCAAGCTTATATAAAGGCTTATAGCTGGGCAGAAATTTATCTACCTGCTCCTGAGCCGGAATATCTACAGTTTCAATTCCATGTGTCAAAGAAAATCCATCCATACAGACCATTACAGGAACCATCATAGATTTATCTTCAGCAATGCGAAAGGCCATTAAATGCAAATCTACTGTTTCTTGCAAATCTTCGGCGAATAACTGAATCCACCCGCTGTCTCGCAAAGAAACTGAATCCTGCTGATCATTCCAAATATTAATTGGAGCAGAAACAGCACGGTTTGCGCAAGTCATTACTACTGGAAGGCGCATCCCGGCAATATTAAAGACTACCTCTTGCATATAAAATAAACCTTGAGAACTCGTCGCTGTATACGCACGCACACCTGTAGCTGAAGCACCTAATACAACTGAAGCAGCAGAATGTTCTGACTCAACATTAACTACCTGTGCAGCTAATTCACCCTCAGCCACAAAATTAGCCAACTCTTCCACAATGTGAGTTTGGGGGGTAATCGGATAAGCAGAGATTACTCCGGGCTTGCAACGTTTTACAATTTCTGCAACTGCTAAAGAACCTTCTAGAAATTCTTTCATAACTATTCCTTTGAATCCTCAGGGATCATCTCAATATCTTGTTTAGGACAAATTACCGCACAATTGCTACAACCCTTGCAATAAGAATAATCACAGATATAAGTGTTTTTCTGCTCGCCGGTAATACAAGCCTCCGGACAAACAAGTATGCACATTTTACAAGCAATACAATTCTTCTGCAGGAATTTTGGTTTTGACTCAATGCGCCATGAACCAGTTTTATTTCTTTTGCTTGTTCCAGGCTTAGATGTTAACGGGCCAAACATTTTCTCTCCTATATATTAAACCTTGAGCTTCTTGACAAACTCATAACCTTGCTTTGCTGCTTCAATATTACCCTCTGCTGATTTACCAGCAAACCTATGCTTAATTGCATTAAAAAGAGTTTCTAGGTCAAACTCCCCAGTTGCTGCAACATAGGCCCCCAATAAAGCAGTGTTTCCCAATGGCCTTCCAAATGCTTTCATGGCAATTTCATTTGCCGGCAGAACAATCACCTTCTGGCGCGCATTTACCTTAGGAACCTCAATAGCATCTTTTGCGTTAATTATAGCAATTCCAGCCTCTTTTAAACCTGCAAAACAATTAAATCCGCGCATTAAAGTAGCATCCATCACCAAAACATAATCTGGCTCATAAATTTGGCTTCTTAAACGCACAGGTTTTGAATCAACGCGCATAAAGGCATTCATCGGAGCACCCATTCTTGCGGCTCCGAAACTTGGAAAAGCATAAGGATATGCCCCTTTAAGAAAATAAGCATAACCTAATAATGATGCAGTTGTAATTGCGCCTTGTCCGGCGCGAGCATGAATACGTATCTCTTTCATTTTACTCCTCTATTTAACGAAACGCAGGGATTATATAACTTTTCCTAATATTTGTCAAACAATTTATTTTTTGCGTAGTAACTGCGAAGTTTCTGAAAGAAGCCTGAGTATCTTTTCTGCTTTATCTAAATCAAGGCTTCCCAAACCACAGGCAGGGCTAATTAAAAGATTTTCCAATAATAAATTATTATCAACGCCTTTTTTAGTAAGAATATTTATTCCTTCATTAATTTTAGCAACCAGCATTTCAGGAGTTTGCGAGCCATCAAAATTATCTGTAGGAACAACTCCCCAGCAAAGAATCCCGCCGCGCCTTAAAAAACCCTTGATATTATCTGCATAAAGCACAACTTTATCCAAATAACCGTAGGCATCAAAGTTAATAATATCTATTCCCTGAGTATCAGTAAAAATAGACCAATCAGTATTCCCGCAACAATGCACCCCTAACAAAACATCCTCAGCTTTTAAATCCATAGCCAATTCGCCCAAACCAGCAATAACATCCGGCCGGTTTAGCGGCGTATAAGCAGAACCAAAACAACCTAAATACGGTTCATCAATAAAAACAATGATTTTCTTTCCGAATTTACGCAGCAGCTTAATCTGCCAGAGAGCTTTCATTGCCAAACCCTTAAAACAAGCCTGCAGAAAAACCGGGTCATGCAAAAGCGAAACCCCTTTTTCATCCTTAAAGCTGGCAGCAAAAGTAAACGGGCCGGTAACATTACATTTTAGGAAACTAACTTTTGAAAGATCTGCTTTTTCCAACCTTTGAACAAAGGCGCGAATTCCTTGAGAATACTCCTGACTAATCTGAAAATAATCCTGATCTCCTACAATAACATGCTCATAAAATGTTTCCAGCTCTGTATCAGAAACATCCTTAACCGAATAAACCACATCTCTGCCTTGTGCGCGCAAAAAAGGCAAATGTTCGCTAAATTGCTGAACCATGCCCTCGCGATGGTCTCTTTTAGGCAGCTGCGGCCAAAAAGGCACCTCAGGAAGATATTTAAAAATTAAATCTAAAGCACCCTCTGCTTCTTTATGCGGTAAACTGCCAATTCCTGTAGCTAGCCCACTAAAACTTTTCATAACTTTTCTCTTTTTAAGCCCCCGCTTGTTCCAATCTCTACACACTCCTCTATTTTAATTTTAAAAACCACAAATTTCTTAGGAATAGCAAGTTCAAAATTCTCATGAACCTTGCCCTTTGTAACTCCTTCAATGATCCGCTTTGTCGAAAGATCCACCTGTCTCTGCAAAACTTCTTTAATTAGTTTTTCGTATTCTGTGCCGCTTTCCATTACCTCAGCTTTACCATTAATTTGATAACCGTGCAATGTATCTGTATCCATAAAAGAAAGCGAAGCTTTGGGATTAACCCTCAAGTTTTCCCAAGTATTACCGATAGTATAATCCACCAAGAAAATTAAATTATCTTCAATCTTAAGAATAAATTTAGGCGCAGCATTCGGCCGGCCATTAAAATCACAGGTAGCAACGCTGATAAACTCGCGCTCCTTTAAAAGCTCAGCAACTCGTTTTGCAATCATGTTAGTCCCGGTAAATTAAACCCGGTAATTTCGCGCATTTTTTGGCCCGCCAAATCATGCGAGCGCTTTAAAGCTTTATTATAAGCGTCTTTTATAGCTCTTTCAAGGCCAGCCTTATCAATATCAGGTAATTCTTTTAGAATCTTAATTTCTTTGGCTTCTTGCGCTCCATTCATCACCACTTTTACCATACCATCAGAACTAACAACATCAAAAATAGCATTTTCCAACTCTCGCTTAAGCTCTTGCATCTTCTTCTGCATATCCATAAACGCTTTCATCTTGTCAAACATTGTTATTCTCTCCTTTTAGATATTAATTCTAGCTTATTTTCTTATTCATTAGACAATCTTAATTAGATTCCCGGGTTATCTCAGAAAACTCATCTATCTTTTCTAATGGTAAAACATTATCCTTAAAAACAACCTTACCTTGCTTATTAATCAACACAAAAGTAGGAACGCCCAGCAATCTATACCCATCTGCCACAGATGCATCTTCATCCAAAAGCACATTCAACAAATACCCTGAGCGCTGAATAAAATTTTCTACTTTGTAAAACGGCTCTCCTATAGCTATGGCAAGAACCTCCCAACCTCTCTTTTTCAAACTCGGCAAAAGATCATTAAGGTTTTTTAATTCTGGACGGCAGAAAGGACAATTAGTGGTCCAGAAAAACAAAATCACCGATTTCTTATTTCTATAACTACTAAGAGTAACTAACTCAGAATTTAAATTTTTTAAAGTAAAATCAAAAGCTAAATCTTTATCTATCACTTTTTCTTTTTCCTGCGTTTTTTGTTCAGGTAAACTTAACTGTTTCTTTTCTTTGCAAGAAACAGATAAGAATACCACTAATACAAGTGCGCAAAAAAACAATAACTTTGTTTTCATCAAAATCTCCTTATCCCGTTATAAATAAAATAAACTCCCACAACAATTAAAATTATTGCACAGGCTCTTTTTACATAAACCATCCACTTCCCTGATTTTGGAAGGCTGACAAGAATTGATCCAAACGTCCCAGCTAAAATCAAAACCAAGCCCATTCCATAGGCAAAAACAAATAAGAGGCTAGCCCCATAATAAATATTATTCTTAGCTGACAAATACGCTAAAATTGATCCTAATACAGGCGTCAGGCATGGCCCAACAATAAAACCAGAACTTATTCCTAACATGAAACTTGAAAAATAACCCTGCTTCTTTTGCTGTGGAGACTTTTGTATCGCAAGAGAAATCTGAAACAAATCCAACATAGCTAATCCAAAGAAAATCACAAATAACCCGACCAAAATATAGGTTAAAGGATATGTGCTAAATTTACCAAAGATTGTCCCTGACAAAGAGGCAAATAGTCCAAGGAAAGAATACGTAACTGCAATCCCTGTAACATAACTAAGGCTAAGAAAGAAACCCCTCTTTCTTGAGCCAAAAGCATTTGCACCAATAAAACCCAAAGTAACCGGAATAAGAGGATAAACACAAGGAGTGAAACTTACTGCCACTCCTCCTGTAAAAGCTAAGACATAATCAATAGGGCTACCTGACAGACTCATTAATCCACCTTAAATAATCCTTGTTCCCACCCACAATCGGCAAGGCAATAATCTCTGGCACAGTATAACTATGCAAAGATTTTACAACCTTAGTTATCTGGTTAAGTTTATTCTTTTTTGATTTTATAACAAGTAAAACCTCTTTGGCTTGATCTATCTTTGCTTCCCACCAAAAAAATGATTCAACATTCTTGAGAATATTCACGCAAGCAACTAATTTCTTTTTTAAAAGTTCCTGAGTAATCTTTCTGCCTTCTTTCTCACTCGAGCAAATAACAAAAACAACTACATACATTTTAAATTTCCTTTTATTGCTTTACTTCACTGACCTTAACTGATTTAATCCTCCCGAATTGCGCACAAACATCAAAAACTACCGTCGGATCATCTGTATTTATAGAAACAGCGAAACTACTCAATTCCGCTACATTAGAATCAACAGCATTAACTTGAGCTACTTCTCCAAACTCAGAAATAGCATTTCTAATTGCCTCTGATCCTGAATTATAAGTATTAAGAATAAATTCTAAGAAATATTTAGTCATTATGTTTAAGCATCGTCACTGACATTATCCTACCGCAGGAGCTGCCTTCCTGTCGGTAAGAATAAAAGTCTTTTATACGGCAAGACGTGCAGGCTAATGTATCAAAAATATTTTTTTCTTTTAAACCGCAATTTAAAAGCTGTGACTTGTTTACTTCAGCCAAGTCCAAATAGAATTTATCCAGCCTTTTTGCAACTTTCCCAGGAAAATGCTGATTGAATTCATCTCCTACTTCATAACAGCATTTCCTGATAGCCGGCCCAAATGCAACATACAAATCCTGCGGTAATGTGCCAAAATTATTTTTCATTTCCTTAACTACTTTTTGGCAAATGCCTTCTTTGCTGCCTTTCCATCCGGCATGAGCCATTCCAATAGCGCTATTTTTAGAATCATAAAAAGATACTGCCAAGCAATCTGCGCTAAAAATCGCCAAGGCAAGGTTTTTTCTGTTTGTTACAATAGCATCAGTGCCGTTAATTGCTGAATTATAATCAAAAGCACCCTTGCCCCCATGTTCTTCAGTAACAACCACTACCTCAGAACCATGCACTTGTTTTGCACAAATTAAATTATCATGCTTAATTCCCATTTCCTGCAAAAATACGCCGCGGTTTTCCAAAGCAAAGCGCGTATCTCCATATGATAAAGACATGTTGCCATGTTTGCGCCCAGTAAAACCAGCAATTAATATATCTGAACTTACAGAAATTGGAAATAAATTATTTTCTTTTTCTATCTGGGTTATCATCAATTTCAACGAGCTTACTTCTGCTCTTTTGCCCCCTGATAATCCTTAACTGGTATTTCTTAAGTTTTAAATAATCCGCAAGTAGAACAATCAATTGTTCATTGGCTAAATTATCTACAGAAGGCTTGGTTAAATAAACTTTCAGCTGTCCGCCTTCTTCTTTAACCAACAAACGGCTTGACTTAGGAACTACGCGAACACTTAAAATCATGCCTCAGTAATCTGTTCCTCTTTGCTGCTATTTAATAATTTCTCGCCAAAACCCTGCGAACGAACTCTTGAATCATTGTATTTCTTATAGGCGTTATTTAGGTGCACGCCCATTAATTCAAAATCATCCTGAAACTTCTTAAAATCAACCTTTAAACCTTCAAAGTACCCCAATATTTTCTGTATATTTCGTCCTACACTTGCTCCACGCAAACCATAAAGGATTGCTTGTAAATAAGCATAGAATGTATTCGGAGAAACAAAAACAACTTTCTTTGTCTTGGCATAATTTGACAACTCTTCATCACGGCTAACCTCGTAATAAACTGCCTCAGCCGGAATATACATAAGTGCAAAATCAAAAGTTCCCTCCCCAGGCAATATATATTTAGAAGCAATTTCATCAACCCTGGTTTTCACGTCGCGCGAGAAAACGCGATAAGAAGACTTCTTCTCATCTTCGCTCTTTGCTTCGCCAAACCTCCTAAAATTCTCTAAAGGAAACTTAGCATCAATCGCAACAAAATTATCTCCGATAACAATAGCCGCATCTACCACATCACCGGTCTTAAAACGATGCTGCAGCCTTATATTCTCCTTTGGTAAAATATCTTCCAATAATTTACCTAAAAGAGTTTCCCCTAATTCGCCGCGAAATTTAGGCGCCCGCAATAAATCCTGCAAACTAGTGATATCTTTGCTAATATCAAGAATATATTTATGTGTTTCCTCAAGCCTTCCCAAGCTCTTCTGCACATCGCCAAAAACCCGGGTTGCTGAATCAAGCCGTTCTCCTACAGTGCGGTTTGCATCCTGCATTGCCTGAGATGTTTCTTTTAGGCGTTCACCAACCTGCTGAGTGAGTGCATTTAGCTGAAAATTAACCTGCGTAGTAATTTTCATAATTAGAAAAATCACTACAATCATTCCAACTATAAATATTCCTACAAACAAAAAAAGCATTCTTAGCTCCTAGAATTATTTACCATACTAGTCCTTGCGCTTTAGTATATCACAAGTTCCAATTTTAGAGCAAATAATCCTCTTTTACTCTTTTAACGCTGTTAAAAATATTTTTTTTCACTTCAGGGCAGAATTTTTCAAGTTCACGGATAATACGTGTCATGCGGCTGCGGTTAGATGTAATAGAATTCGGACAAATACAGTCAAATGTTTGCACTTTCTCTTCCTTAACAAAACGCTTAATAAGCTTTTCTTCAACATAAGCAAGCGGACGAATCAAATTAATTTTTCCTTTAAATAATTCCTGCCTTGGCTTCATCGCAGATGTCTCTCCATGAAAAAATAAATTCATTAATATTGTTTCTACAACATCATCCATATGATGCCCTAAAGCAACATTCTTGCATCCGAGCCTATCGCTGACTTCAAATAAAGCTTTGCGCCTATTCCATGAACACCAAAAACAATTGATTGTATTTTTTGGCCCTTTTCTAAGAGTGTCAACTTTTTCAATATGATACCTCACCCCAAGATTCTTGAAATATTTCTCAAGCGGCTTAGCACACGATTTAGGATAACCCAAGTCAATATGAACAGCGACAATCTCATATTTTACAGGTACAAACACTTTGCGATCCTGCAAAACACGTAAAAGCGTCAAGCTATCCTTGCCCCCTGAAACAGCAACAGCAATCTTATCTCCGTCGGCAATCATCCCATAATCCGTAATTGCCTTACCAACCCGCTTTGAAATATAGAATTCAGTCCCTTTTAAATTTGGCATAATTTTTATCGCAACAAAAGTTTCTCTTCGCACACGAGATTTTTTTGCCGTGTGCTTCGGTTTACGGCTCACTCTCGTAACGGCTTACGCAAAGCCTGTGTACTCTCGTTCGCCGTAAAGCCTTGCACACTAGTAGTTATAGCCGTGCCAAAAAATCTCTTATTGTGTGCTCATAGAAACTTTTATTGCTTTAGATAATCAGGTGACAAGGCATGTTTCAAGCAGCACGTTAGAAAGCTCTTGCGGGCATGGTTCGCCTGCTATTACAGAGTTGGAGAGAGCAAGAGCTTTCGCTCGAGCGAAGATTTTCCACGCCGGGGAAAATCAAGCGGTGCTGCGAGAAATATGCCTTGGCACCTAAATACTCAAAAGGAAAATTACCCTAAGCAAGCCGACAGATTTATTATAATTCTATTATTTTCTATTTGACTCTGCCACCATTCGCTTAATCTCACCGCAGGCTTTATGCTGTAATAATTCTTCAAGCGGAATCGGCATGACTAACGACCAATTCTTATCACTAACTGTTCCAGGGATATTAATGCGATATTGATAAGAATCACCCTGCAAAATATCTGTAAGACCTAAGATGTCCGTAATTAGCTGGATACAAAATACCGCACTTGAATTATAAGTTATTTTAAGCGCTGCGGCAAGAATCTGCTTATCAGCTTTTTCACGCATCTGTCCGACAAGCCCCATCTGGGCCCAAAGCTTTTCTTTTTCATGATAGGTATTTAAATACATATCAATAAAATCACCAATCTCTTCTTTTCTTTTACCTATCAGTGATACTAATTTATCAACCGAATCAACCTCGCTTAGCCAACGAAGCCTGCCGTGCCCAGAAAGGCTAAAATTAAATAATTTATTTTTTACCTGATTATAATCAAGCCTATGTTCGCATTTGCGAATAAATAATTCCTCATCCACTGTGTCAGCTTCATTTTCCCACCAGGCATTCCAATTAGTTGTATCATGAGTAGAAAGCATGGCTACTGAAAGAAAACGATATTCATGCGGGGATAAAAAGTCATGCCTAACATTCCAATCTTTAACCCAACGCTGCACATCATTACCAGGAATTCCAAATTCGCGCAAAGTATCCGTGCAAACACGAGGAATCACCCCTAGATCCTCGGCGCACAAAAGCATTCTTGTGTTCTTTAAGATTATATCTAATATTTTCCTGCCTTGCTGCCCCCACTTACCTTCATCAGCCGGATCAAAAAATCCATTTAATCCCTGATTTTGTTCCGGATCATTATATTGTATGCTCCAGATACGGAAAAGCCCGACCACATGGTCAATACGCAGAATATCATAAAAATTCTCAGCATATTTCAGCCTCTCCTTAATATAGCGATATTCATCTGACTGCTTCTTCTCCCAGTTATAAGTAGGCATACCCCAACGCTGACCTTTAGCGCAATACATATCAGGAGGCGCACCAGCAGCAAGCTCTAATTTAAAAAACTCTGGATGCGACCAAACATCAGCGCTATCACGAGAAACTAAAATTGGAAGGTCGCCTTTTAAAAAACAATTTTTTGAAGCAGCATAATTCTTTGCAGCCTTAAACTGCTCAAAACATTTCCATTGAAGCCACATCTGAAAATAAATTTCATTCTGCTGCTGCTTTAGAAAATTATCTAACGCTTGAGTATTATGCTCACGAAAAGAAGCCTCCCAATCATACCAAGCAAGACCATGATGATAATCCTTTAAGGCCTTAAAAAGCGCATAATCCTTAAGCCAATAAGCATTCTCCTGTATAAAATTACGAAAAAGCATTGAATCAATATCTTGCGAGCCTAAGAAAACTTGCTTAAGAATATTTATTTTCTCTCTTTTTATTTCATAACTGACATAATCTCTGGGAAAGGGAAACTTTTTTCTTAAAGCTTCTGACATCTGCGCAATTTTCTTATCTTTAAGAAATTCATCTAAAGATATATACGCAGGTTCAATAGCAAAAGAGCTGACAGAATCATACGGGCAAAATACAGAACCAACATCATTCATAGGAAGCAACTGTAGAATTGAATGCCCAGTTACGCAGCAAAAATCAATAAGAAGTTTTAAGTCAGAGAAATCGGCGATGCCGATACTTTTTTTTGAGAAAACTGAGAATAAAGGAACGCAGAGCCCTGCTCGTTTATTTAAACCGATATTTAACCATTTACCGCTAGAAACAGTGTGCGAAAGCTGTGTAAACAAATCTTGTCCTGGCATAGTCAAAATTATTATCTAATACCAAAGAAAATTAATCTTAAAATAAAGTGGCTCCAAAATAAACAAATAACCGCTGCCAAAGACAAAATCGGCTGGAACCTAAAAGAAAACGGGCTCAAGCTAAGGCCTTTAATTGAAACTAAAATAAAACCTACAATCATCCCTCCCACAGAAACCTCATCTGGGATAATCCGATGAGGAATATCAATAAAGGTAGCAATAATTAAACCACACACCATTACCATGTAAACAAAAAAATCATAGCTTAGGCCATAACGATTATAAAGCATAACAAAAAGCATAGCCGTAAGCAACTCTACAACTACATAACGAATTGAAATCTTTTTTCTGCAAAAACGGCACTTTCCTGCCAGAAATAAATAGCTGACAAAAGGAACATTATCATACCAGGGAATTCTTTTTTCGCATAAAGGGCAATGCGAACCCGGCCAAACCACAGATTTCCCGCTAGGCATACGATAAATACAGACATTTAAGAAACTTCCCATTATTGCGCCAAAAATAAAAGCCATAACCACACCTGTAATCATAACATTGCCTCCTTTAGCGCTTTGCGCATTTGATCAACCGGAGCATCCTGCCCGGTCCAAAACTTAAATGCCAATGCTCCTTGATATAACAACATCCCTAAACCATTCGCAAACCTGAGCCCAGACTCTTCGGCCAATTGCAAAAGTTTAGTTTTAAATGGGTTGTAAATCAAGTCATAAACAAAGACTCCTTCAGAAATATCTTTCTTACTAACTAACACCTGATCAGCTTCTTTCATGCCAACGCCGCTAGCATTAATTAACAAATCAGGCCTATTTCTAAAAAGGCCCTCTATTGAATCCACTGCTTCAGCCGGACAAAGCTTTAACTCAGTGCCAATTTTGTGCGCTAAACCATTGGCTCTATTTTTATCAATATCATAAAAAGCAATATTCTTTACGCCATGCCTAGCCAAAGAAATTCCTACTGCCTTAGCCGCCCCTCCAGCTCCAATAATAGATACATTAATTCCAGAAATACCTCCAGGAAAAAACACAGATAAATCCTGAATAAATCCATTTCCGTCGGTATTATGCCCAATTAGTTTACCATCTTCAAATTTCACAGTATTAACTGCACCTATTAAAGAAGCATCTTCTGTAAGCTTATCCATCATAGAAATTACCGCTTCCTTATAAGGAATAGTCACATTTACTCCATAAATATTTTTTTCGCGGAGGCAGCAAAAAAAAGGCCCGATTTCTTCAGGCCTTAATTCAAACAATTTATACTGAGCATCTATTTTGAGAAACTTAAATGCGGCATTATGCATTGCTGGCGAGAGGCTGTGTTTAACCGGATAACCCACTAAACCGAAAGTTTTTAAGGGTGTCATTTAGCTTTGATTTTATTCAATGCTTCCAGGTAAGCCCTAAGAGAAGATTCAATAATATCGGTGCTTGATCCACGGCCGGAAAAAGTTTTATTCTCAAAGATAAGCCTCAAACTCACCTCGCCCAAAGCATCTTTCCCGGATGTTACAGCTTCAAGACGGTAATCATCTAATTTAACCTTAACACCGATAATCTTATCGATTGCTTTAAAACAGGCATCCACCGGGCCGTCACCAACAGATTGCCCAGAAACAATTTTTCCTTTATGCTTTAAGCGCACACATGCCACCGGAGTAATTCTTGTGCCTGAGTTTACCTCAAAACTATCCAATTCCCATAATGGCTTAGTTACTCTGAATTCCTCTTCCACAATTATGCGCAGATCATCATCAAAAATATCCTTCTTCTTATCAGCAATCTGCTTAAATCTTTCAAATGCCTGCTCTAATTGATTTTGGCTCAAATGAAAACCCAAAGCCTTTAATCTTTCGCTGAATGCGTGCCTTCCAGAGTGTTTTCCTAAAACAATACCCACACCAGTAAAGCCGACATCTTCAGGATGAATAATTTCATAGGTGGACCTCTCTTTTAACACCCCATCCTGATGAATTCCTGATTCATGCCTAAAGGCGTTTGCACCGACGATAGCCTTATTAGGTGCAATAACAAAACCAGTAAGCTTGCTGACAAGACGAGAAACCTTATAAATTTCTTTACGGTTGATATTAGTCTTTAAATTAGCAAAAAAATCATTACGAGTATTAATCGCCATTACAATTTCTTCGAGCGAAGCATTTCCTGCACGCTCGCCAATTCCATTAACCGTACACTCTACTTGCCGAGCGCCATTTCTTATCGCTTCAAGAGAATTTGCCACACCCAAACCTAAATCATTATGACAATGCACAGAAATTACTGCTTTCCCGATATTAGGAACGTTTTCTTTAATTGCCTTAATCAAGCTTCCGTATTCCTGCGGCTGGCTGTAACCCACAGTATCAGGAATATTAACCGTAGATGCTCCTGCCCTGATTACTTCTTCAACCACCCTAAAAAGAAAATTTCTCTCGCTTCTAGAGGCATCTTCAGGAGAAAACTCAACATCTGAACATTTCTTGCGCGCGTATTTTACTGCATCCACTGCCAAACGCAAGATTTCATCCTCGGCTTTTCTTAATTTATACTTCATATGAATCTTAGAAGTAGCCAGAAACACGTGAATTCTCGGCCTCTTTGAGAATTTCACAGCATCAAAGCTGGCATCAATATCTTTCTTAATTGAACGCGCCAAACCACAAATGCCCGGCCCTTTAACGGATTTCGCCACCAGCTTAACTGCTTCAAAGTCTCCTTTTGAAGAAACAGGAAAACCTGCCTCAATAAAGTCAGCTCCTAAATCAGCCAATGCCTGTGCAATCTCCAGCTTCTCCTTCTGATTCAAGGCTGCACCCGGAGCCTGCTCTCCATCTCGTAATGTAGTATCAAATATTAAAATCTTTTCCATTATTTCCTTACTGATTGATTATAATTATTTTTTCATCCAAGGCATCATTTCTCTTAACTGCTGTCCAACTTTCTCAATCTTATGCTCTTCGCCTTGTTTTATTAATTTATTAAAATTCGGCCGGCCGTCTTCATTTTCCTTAATCCATTCGCGGGCGAATTTTCCGGTTTTAATCTCTTTTAAGATCTTCTTCATTTCTTTGCGCGTTTTCTCAGTAATAATCCTCGGCCCACGGGTAAGATCCCCATAACAGGCAGTGTTAGAAACTCTGCGGCGCATACCAGTAATTCCATACTCTTGAATTAAATCCGTAATTAACTTTAACTCATGCAAAACTTCAAAATAAGCAATTTCCGGCTGATAGCCTGCGTCAATCAAAGTATCAAAACCAGCCATCACCAGCTCGCTGACACCGCCGCACAACACAGCCTGCTCACCAAAAAGATCTGTTTCAGTTTCCTCTTCAAAAGTAGTTTCAATCACGCCGGCTCTAGTTGCCCTAATTGCCTTCGCATAAGCAAGCCCGATTTCCTTGGCCTGGCCAGTTGCATCCTGATAAATTGCAATTAAGCTTGGCACACCTTTGCCCTCTTCATACATCCTGCGCACCAATGCACCAGGCCCCTTTGGAGCCACCATAAAGACATCAATATTTTTTGCAGGCTTAATCTGCTTAAAACGAATATTAAAACCATGCGAAAAACAAAGCGCCTTGCCTTTTTTTAGATTAGGTTTAATACTCTCATTATAAACTTTTGCCTGCACATGATCTTGAGTTAAAATCTGGATAATATCAGCAGCCTTAGCAGCCTCTTCTGCGCTCACCGGAGTAAAGCCGTCTTTTTTTGCCAATTCAAAGTTTGGTGTCCCAGCGACCTCGGAAACAACCACCCTGCATCCAGAATCACGCAAGCATAAAGATTGTCCGCGCCCTTGAATTCCATAACCGATAATTGCAATTGTTTTGTCTTTTAAAATATTCAAATCTGCGTCGTTGTCATAATAAATCTTTGCCATGCTATCCTCTCCTTTTATGCCATTGCTATTTTGCCGGTTCTAACTAATTCATGAACTCCAAATTTAGCTAAACCTTCCAATAATTGCCTAATCTGCTCCTGCTCCCCCACTGCCTCAATAATTGCAGTATTTTCTTTTCCATGCACCACTTTTGCTAGAAACTTTTTCAGGAATTTATCAAGCTGGGCCTTTTGTTTAGAAAGATAGTTTATCTTCACCAGCACCAGTTCTCTTTCAACATGTTCTTTTTTGGTAAAATCCGTCACAGAAATAACATCAATAAGCTTATTCAGCTGTTTCTCAATCTGCTCCAAGATCTTTTCATCCTCAGCCTGCACAACAATGGTCATGCAAGAAATCTGAGGATCAAGCGTCTCAGAAACAGCCAATGAAGAAATGTTGTAACCACGAGCACTGAATAAACCCGCTACTCTGGCTAGAACACCAAATTTGTTTTCTACTAACACCGATATAGTATGTTTCATGCTAACCCACCTATAATTCTATTAATCGCTTCTCCTGCCGGTACCATCGGAAAAACATTCTCTTCCGGATCAACGCGAAAATCCATAACCACCACGTTATCAATTGAAATTGCTTTTTCAATGGCCGAGCGCACATCTTCTTTCTTTGTAATTAAAATCCCTACTGCACCAAAGCTCTCGGCAAGCTTTACAAAATCAGGATTATAAAGGCAGGTATGAGAATACCGCCTTTTATAAAAAAGTTCCTGCCACTGGCGCACCATACCTAAATAACCGTTATTTAAAATTGCCACTTTTACATTTATTTTATTACACACACAAGTAGCTAGCTCCTGAATGTTCATCTGAATTGAACCGTCCCCTGCAATATCAAACACAACTTTATCTGGGCACCCTAATTTTGCCCCCATTGCCGCCGGAAGCCCAAAACCCATTGTGCCCAATCCGCCGCTTGAAATAAAAGTACGCGGCTGATTATATTTATACCACTGCGCAGCCCACATCTGGTTCTGGCCTACCTCAGTAGTAATTACCGCCTCCCCGCGAGTAGCTTCATAAATCTGCTCAATCACATACTGCGGCTTGATAATTCCTTTATCAGCATAGCGTAAAGGATATTTTTTCTTCCACTCCTCAACTGTTTTTAGCCAATCAGAAATATCTTGTGTTTCCTTTATCTCTTCAATAAGTTGCCCTAAAATATTTTTCGCGTCCCCCACTACTGGCACATCCACTTTTACATTTTTGCTTATTGAAGAGGGATCAATATCTATATGAATCACTTTAGCATAAGGCGCAAAAGCATCCAACCTTCCAGTTACACGATCATCAAAACGAGCGCCCACTGCAATAATAAGATCCGACTCCATAATCGCATGGTTAGCATAAGCTGTGCCATGCATACCTAACATACCCAAAGAAAGTTTATGCTCTCCGGGAAAGCCACCTATACCCATCAGCGTCCAGGTTACAGGCGCATTAATCTTCTCTGCTAATGTCTTTAACTCATGATGCGCCCCAGAAGTAATTATCCCGCCGCCGGCATAAATAATCGGCTTCTTGGCAGCACTAATTAATTTAGCAGCTCTTTTAATCTGCCCGGGATGGCCAAAATACGTCGGATTATAACTGCGAATTTTTACTTCTTCCGGCCAAACAAAATCCATCTCCTGTAATTGCACATCAGAAGGAATATCAATCAACACTGGCCCTGGCCTTCCGGTTGTGGCAATATAAAATGCCTCGCGCACAATCCGTGCCAAATCCTTTACATCTTTTACCAAGAAATTATGTTTAGTAATCGGACGGGTAATTCCAGTTACATCTGCTTCCTGAAAAGCATCGTTACCGATTAAGAATGTTTTCACCTGCCCGGTAATTGCAATCATCGGAATAGAATCCATAAAAGCAGTAGCAATTCCAGTCACTAAATTCGTCGCACCCGGCCCTGAAGTAGCAATACACACTCCTGGCTTTCCGGTTGCCCGAGCATAACCATCAGCTGCATGCGCTGCCCCTTGCTCATGGCGCACAAGGATAAAATCTACATCCGCATCATAAAGCTTATCAAACAAAGGCAGAACCTGCCCGCCAGGATAGCCAAAAATCACCTGCGTGCCTTCTCGTTTTAAGCATTCAATCAAAATTTGTGCGCCATTCATTGCAAAATTGCTCCCTTATCTGCAGAACTTACTAATCTTGAATATCTTGCCAAATATCCTGTTTTAATCTTTGGCTCCACTGCCTTCCAAGACTTAAATCTCTTTGCAATTTCTACAGCAGTAAGTTTAACTTCTAATTTTCTATCTGGAATATCAATTGTAATTATATCACCATCTCTTAAAATAGCAATCGGCCCTTTGCTGGCAGCTTCAGGAGAAACATGCCCGATACAAGGACCTTTTGTTCCTCCAGAAAATCTTCCATCTGTAATTAATGCTACCGAGTCTGCAAGGCCCATGCCCACAATTGCTGATGTAGGAGCAAGCATCTCGCGCATCCCCGGCCCGCCTGAAGGACCTTCATAGCGGATAACCACTACGTCACCAGACTTAATTTTACCGGACATAATTGCCTGCATTGCTGTTTCTTCGCGGTTAAACACTTTAGCCTTACCAGTAAAACGCATCATCTGCGCGCTCACTGCAGATTGCTTAACCACGGCACCCTGAGGAGCAAGATTACCAAACAAAGTTGCAATCCCGCCTTCTTTGCCATATTCCCTTCCAGAAGGCCTAATCACATCTTCATCAAAAATCTCTGCTTTTTGAGCAATGGCAAAAGTTTTCTCTCCGCTAACATTTAGCGTATTAGACAATAAACCTTTTAATCTCTTTAAAACAGCAGGAATACCGCCGGCATACTCCAAATCCTCCATATAGTGAGTTCCTGCAGGTTCTAATTTAGTAATATTTGGAGTTTTCTTGCTAATCTTATCAAATGTTTTTAAGTCTAAATTTACTCCCGCTTCATGAGCAATGCTCATTAAATGCAAAACAGTATTACTTGACCCACCCAAAGCCATATCCACTACAATAGCATTTTCAAGTGATTCACGAGTAATAATCTGCGAAGGAGTTATATCTTTTTTTACTAATTCTACAATGCGCTCTCCGCTTGCCTGAGCAATGCGGCGCTTTTTAGCTGAAACTGCCAAAGCTGTTGCACACCCAGGCAAAGACATACCCATAGTCTCAGTTAAACAAGCCATAGTATTAGCTGTATACAAACCCTGGCAAGACCCGGCTCCCGGGCAAGCATTCATTTCTAAACAAGAAAGCTCCTCTGAGGAAATTTCTCCTTTTTTTGCACGAGCAAGCGCTTCAAAAGTATCATGCACAAAAGCTAACTTTTTCTTTCCCATTCTTCCTGAAAGCATCGGCGCAGCAGTAACCACAATTGCCAGAACATTTAAGCGCGCTATTCCCATAAGCATGCCGGGAGTAATCTTGTCACAATTTGTCAGGCAAACAAGGCCGTCTAATTGATGGGCATTGCAGACTGTCTCAATGGTATCAGCAACAATTTCCCGAAGAGCCAAAGGATAACACATACCCAAATGCCCCATGGCAATCCCGTCGCAAATACCCGGGATACCAAAGAAAAAAGGCACTCCTCCCCCAAAACAAATTCCGCGCTCAATAAAACGCTCAAGATCCTTCATGCCGATATGGCCGGGAATTAAATCCGTTGAAGACGTGGCCACTCCAATAAATGGACGGCTAAGGTCTTTTCTGGATAAACCTGTAGCATGTAAAAGTGCACGATGAGGAACCCGCTCTAAACCCTTCTTAATTTTATCCGAACGCATTTTTCACCTCTTAAAATGGATTTTAGCATTTAGCCAAAAGCGCTGACTAATCCGCGCCTTCTCCGTCATGCACAATTTCTTTAGCATCATCGCGCTTACGCACAATCACGCGTTTTAAAACTACATATTTATCAACTAATGCCTTATTATTTATAGCATTCAGCTGTTTAAACAAAAATTCAAATTTCGCTTCAACTTCAGCAGCGATAGCATCACGCACAGCAATTGGAAGACACATAATTTCTTTCTTAAATGCACCCAAAGCCTTTTTACGAGTCTTATAAAAAAATTGCTCTTCGGTTTCTCCTGCCTTTGCTTCATTAACTGCATTAACCTTTAACCATTCATACATTCTCTTCTTTAAATCAGCAGGAAAATGTTTGCTCTCATAAATCATATTTTGAAACTCTGTGGCTAAATGCACTTCAGCTGCATCGCATTCGGCAAATTTATGAAATGCCTCCGCCGGCAATGTGGATGCACCATGCTGAACCGCACCTGCAAGCCCAAATTCTTTACGGGCAAGCTCAGATAAATTCTTTAATGTATCAAAATCAAGTTTAACCTGTGCAATTGAACCATCAGGTAAAACCACTCCACCGTGTGAAGTTCCAGTTTGAATAGAAATCTTGCTGATACCAACCAAACCCTTACGCAATCTCTCATTAAATCCGGTCATAAAAGCGCGCAAATCTTCTGGTGTTGAATTTTTATGCCCAACCTCGCCAATTTCTCC
>JACROS010000069.1 GCA_016214325.1 Candidatus Omnitrophota bacterium
CTGATCAATATTATAAATTTAGTCAGAGACCGGTTAGATCATCAGGTAAATTATCAGGTTTTAGTTACTAATTTTGATTCCCGCTTAAGGCATTCCTTTAAGATATTGGATAAGGTAAGGTTGACTTTTAAGGATAAATTATTCAGCAATATCATCCATGTTAATGTAAAATTAAAAGAAGCGCAGAGCGAAGGCAAGGATATTTTAAATTATGATAAATATTGCCGGGGTGCTAAGGATTATTTCAGCCTTTCTCGCGAAATTATTACCGAAGAAAAAACACCGCACTTACCATCTACTGCAATTACGGCTGCTGTTATAGAAAAAAAGATGAAAGAAGCTGTAAAAGAGCAGTTGGCTAAGCTAAATGAAGTGTATTTTACGGTATCTGCTCCTGAGGCAAAAGAAGTTTTTCTGGTGGGTGATTTTAATAATTGGGCTACGGATACAAATAGCCGCATGGAAGCTAAAAATGGGGCTTGGCGCAAAAAGGTTAGCCTGAATCCAGGAAAGTATCATTATCGTTTTGTAATTGATGGAAAATGGACCGAGGATGCTGCAAATCCTTCTAAAGAGGTTAATCCTTATGGCACCATGGATTCTTTAATTGAGGTGGGGTTAAAGAAGTCTTAAAAGGCATAGATGTCAGATTCTTTAGAAAACAAAGAAATTCAGGAAGGAAAGTTTTTTGCAGTAATTTCATATATTAGTTTTCTTTGTGTTGTTAGTTTAATTCTAAAAAAAGATAATAAGTTTGTTCTTTATCATGCTAAGCAAGGGCTAGTGCTTTTTGTTATTGAGGTTGCGTGTTTCATTCTTTCAGTTATTCCATTTTTGCAAGTCTTAATAAAAACATTAGGATTTGCAGTGTTTGTTTTCGTGTCATTATATGGAATTATTAATGCCGTAAAAGGAAATTGCAGGAAAATTCCTTTTGTTTCAGGTATAGCAGAAAAAGTCATTCTTTGAAAGGCGGTGTAAGATGGCTCTAAAAAAGAAACTAAAGAAAAAAGCTGCGCCTAAGAAAAAAACAGTTAAAAAGAAAGCTGTAGTTAGCAAAAAGAAGCCAGTTAGAAAACAAACAAAACCAAAAAAGAAACCAGCTCTTAAGAAAAAGTCAAAATCCCTATCTATTGGTAAAGTGGTTGGGGTGGTCACACATTATTTTCCTAAAGTAAGAGCAGCAGTTATAAAGGTTAGTTCTGTGCTTTCAGTTGGAGATAATATAAAGATAAAAGGCCATACTACAGACTTGGCTCAAAGTATTGATTCAATACAGCTGGATCATGTTTCAATCAATTCAGCAAAAAAAGGCCAGGAAATCGGCCTTTTGGTTAATTCAAGGGTTAGGCAGCAGGATACTGTTTATAAAGTATAAGAGAGGAGGCTTTAAAGAATGAGGCTTTCAGAGGTGGAGAAAAAAGCAAGAAATATGGGGATTAAGGATACTTGGAAATTTTCTAAAAAAGATTTAATTCGTACAATCCAGCGCACTGAGGGTAATTTTGCCTGTTTTGGCACTGCCGGTAAAGATTGCGTTCAAATGGCTTGTTGCTGGAGAAGCGATTGCCTAAAATGAAATATCATTGCCAAATTTGCGACAGAGACATTGATGATTTCGTCAGTATTTCACACGTAAAGGCTGAAGAATATTTAATTGAATTAATTCGTAAAGATCATCCTGAATGGAACGAATCTTCAAAAGCCTGTAAGAAGTGCGTTGAGTATTATCGTAAGCTAGTAAAAGAAACAGAAATTTAAAAATAATTAAATCAGGGCCTGCGTAAAAAACAGGCCCTTTAAATTAGATATTTATGGGTAGATACTCATTTAAACCCAGGCGTTAAAACTAGGTAAGTTCTGGTAAATTGTGTAGCTCACTTAATATAATTAAAATATGCAAATTCGAGGCAGGCCAAAGAAATACAGGATTGTTAAGTATGACCCTAAAATAAGCCATTTCAGCCCTAGGGGCAGGCCTGGAAGGCCTGATGAAGTTAACCTGGCTATGGATGAGTTTGAGGCAATGCGTCTGGCTGACTTTATGGGCCTGGGCCAAAAAGAGGCTGCTAAATCAATGCATGTATCACAACAAACATTTAGTAGAATTATTAAGAGGGCGCGAAAAAGTTTGATAACAGGATTAATTAATGGAGCAACTATAAAGATACAGGGAGGTCAATACATAATCAGCTCCCGCGATTAAAATTCTCACCAGTTGTCCAAGTAAAGAAGGCTAGCCGCATTAAAAAAACAGAGGTTTAAGAGAGCAATTTCGCCTATTGCTCAACTTCCTATAATATATCTTATGTTAACTTGGCTATGTGGGATAAGCTTAGCTTAAGCCCTTAGACAACAAAGCCTTTTACAAGCCTCTGTTTTAAGGGTTAATCGGCTCTCTTTTTATTTAAGGGCTTTAAGGAGATCTTTTCTTCAGGTTGTTTTGCGTAAAAACTAGATTCAGCTTTTGAAGGTTATTTCTTTTCTTATTTGCTATAGGTTTTCTTTGGTGATAATGGTTATTGCGGGAAAGATTGTATTTTCCCCATGGCGGTTGTTGATAGTATCCATGGCTTTGGTTAAAGCCCCTCTTCTTTTTTGTTCATTAAATAAGAGGGGGTAACTTGAGGTAGTGAGTTTGCTACAGGTAATCCCAAAAGCCCTAATTTTAGGGCTCTCTTGGCCTATTTGTGCCATAATTTTGAGCGCTCTAGAATAAATCTCAAAGCCATCATTTGTGGCCTGAGTGAATGTTTTCTGGGCCGTAAAATTTCCTATTTCTGGGCCGTTTAACCATAGGAAAATGGTTTCTGAAATAAGATTTTTCTGGCGCAACCGCTGGGCCACCATTTCCGCTAAAAGCCTTAGCCAGGCTTGAATAAACCGTGGGGTTTTTGTGGCACGAGGCAGTGTATATGAATGGCCGACAGATTTAGGTTTTGTTTCTTGATTGTCTGTTTCAAAGCTGTCTGTTGAATGAAGCGATACATATAAATTTAAGCCGTTTTGGCCAAGATTTTTCTCTAAAAAATCTGCATCTTTTTGGTATAAATCAAGGCAGGTTTTTAAGCCTAAGTTATGTATAATTTTTGTTGTTGATTTTCCAACTCCACAGAGTCTTTCTGCAGGAGTTTTCTTAAGGACTGAAAGCAGATTTTCTTCAGTGATTATGGTAATTCCATTTGGTTTGTTTAGTTTTGATGCTAGTTTTGCAAGAAGCCAATTCTTAGCAACGCCAATTGAAGCAGTAATTTTAAAGTTTTTATAGATTTTGCTCTTAATATCATTGGCCAATTCCTGCGGCTGAGGGTGGCTTTTTATATCCATCTGGAATTCATCAATTGAAGCATAGTTTAGCTGAAATTGGTAATCTTTAAGAAGTCTAAATATTTCTTCTGAAGTCCAGATGTATTTTGATTGGTCTGCAGCTACAAATTCTAATTTAGGACATAGTTTAAAAGCTGCAAATGAAGGCATGCCAGAGTCAATGCCCAGAGCCTTGGCTTCGTAACTTGCGGCACAAACAACCGTGTGCATTTTATTATCCCTGGATCCGACAATTAAGGGTTTTCCTTTTAAACGCGGGTTTACTGCCTGTTCAATTGATGCAAAAAATGCATCCATATCAATATGTAAAATCATGGGGACGGTTCTAATTCTCTCAGGGAAACGGCAGTTTAAAATAGAACCGTCCCCTGGTTTTTATTCGATTATCTTGTCAAGTTGCCAGCCGTAGGTCGTATTATTGAATGATATTTGATACAAGTCAGGTGAGCATTTTACTGAAAAATAATTTATTATTTCCTGCCCGCGGCGTTCTTTCCAGCTGTAATTTATAGAGTTAATTTTATATTCTTTTTTGTTTAACACAAATGCACGGGGATAAATTTTACCGTTTTTAAAAAGTGCTAAAACAGTTATTCTATTAGTTTGTGCTGAATTGTTTTCTTTAGGCATTGGCGAAATGTCCCAGCGGGCTTGTGGATTAAAGCCAGATTTATTCATGAAAGTAGTTTTTATTTTTAAATTTTGGTTTAACTTTTAAGATTATAAACAATGTAGCAACATAAAACAGCAGACCAAATAAAAAAGAAATAATAAAATATCCAATTAAAACTGGTGTGAGTATCTTTAAGATTGATATTTTAAAGAAGTTCATCCAGTGGAAATCTTTAAATAATTGAATGGTTTCCTGGTATACTTTTTGCCATTCAAGGCCCATGATGCTTGAGCCGATTTTTACTGAAAAGATAAAGGTGATAATACTAAGCCAAGTGTTAGTTAGCAGGCTTCCTAATAATGCTGCTGCGCGGTTTAGCCTTAAAATAAAAGCCATGGTTAAAGCAGCGATTGGGCCTGTGCCGGGAAAATTTCCCAGAAAAACACCTATACCGATTCCTAACGCAACTTTTTGCGGCGAATCATGAATACGGAAAAGTTTTAAATATATTACTTTTAGAAATCTTAAGATATTGTTATTCTTTATTTTCATTTTTCTTTTAAATTTGATTTAATATGAACACCTGCTAAGTGTTCCAGGCCATGGGAATCCTGGGTCCAGCCGTTATATAATCCAAATTCATCCATGATTTTCTTTGCTTCTTCATATTCTTCAGAAGTGATTCTTCGGGAAATTTCACTTATTTGCTGTGCCTTGTAGTAAGGTGCATATTGGCTCATTAAACTGATGTATGTTTCTGTAGAGATCTTTTCTGCAATAAATTTCATAATTTTCCTGGTACCAGAAATATTGTTTGGTAAAACCAAGTGCCTAATGATTAAGCCTTTTTTAATTATATCATTGTTGTCAAATTCAGCAACTCCTACTTGTCGTTGCATTTCTATAACTGATTCTTGATTGTATTTTGGGTAGTCAGGGGCATCGGAATATTTTAAAGACGCTTTTTTGTCAGCGTAACGCATATCTACGAGATATACGTCAATAATTCCCTCAAGCATTTTGATTGTTTGCGGCAATTCATAGCCGCTTGAGTTATAAATTAAAGGTATTTTGAGCCCCTTAGAAACAGCAATGTTGAGTGCTACTAGTATCTGTGGCACTACATGGGTAGGAGTAACAAGGTTAATATTGTGACAGTCAAGAGATTGTAATTCAAGCATAAATTGAGCCAATTCGCTAAAATCTACCTCTCTTCCCTCTCCTTTTTGACTAAATTTGTAATTTTGACAATAGGCGCAAGCCATATTGCATTCTGAGAAGAAGATAGTTCCGGATCCGTTGGTTCCAGAGATTGGAGGTTCCTCGCCATTATGGCTCATAAAGCTATAAACTTTTGGTTTAAGCCCGGTTCTACAGAAGCCCGTATTATTTTTTAGTCGGTTTACTCTGCATTTACGGGGGCAGATACAGCATGATTCTAGAAGCTGTATGGATTTCTTAGCAAGCATATCTAGTCCCTTATTCACTTTTGAGTTGTTTTTGGAAGATTTCTCTGATTTGGTTTAATATTTTAAAATAAACCTCTGTCCTAAAATCAGGGAATGTCCATTCTAGGTGGCGGAAGGTATTATTTTGATACAGTAGTGTTATCTCGGCAAAGATTCCTTTTTTAAGATAAATCCTGTGGCTAAAATCCTTTGCTGAGGCAAGGACAACTTTAGGCAAAGAAATATAGCCGGGGTCAATATTAATTAGTCTTTTATTGTTTTTTGAGAATTTTTTTTCAATTTTGTTTGTGATTATTTTTATCTGAGCCAGATTGTCTGCTGGTATTAGTTTCTTAAAACTAATGAATTTCTTTTTTAAGTTTGTTCCTATCTCGTTTTCGTAATAGTTCGTGTGTGTAAAATCAATTGCTTGGCTTTCAAAATCAACTTTGCCAAATTGCTTTTCAAGAAGTAATCTAGTTTTATTATAAATTAGTTCTTCTTTGAAGATTAAGCCGATGAACAATTTTACAACAGGAGTTTTTTTTATTTCACTCATTCTTGTAGCTGTCAGGCTGAGCAGGAATTAGCAGGATCCTTTGGCAGGAATTGGTTTACGTACTGTTCAATCTTTTTGCGTTGAGTTTCTTTTATGTCGTTAAAAAATATGGC
>JACROS010000073.1 GCA_016214325.1 Candidatus Omnitrophota bacterium
AAAATTAATGTGTTGCGTTGTCGTTAAATGGAGCAGTTATGATGAAATCTTTTACTGATTATCTTTGGCTTAACACTAAGCAGCGTCAGGAATTTATTAATATTACTCCGCAGGTAGAGGAAGCCGTTGTAAAAAGCGGGATTAAAGAAGGTTTGTGTTTGGTTAATGCCATGCATATTACCAGTTCAGTTTTTATTAATGATGACGAATCTGGTCTGCACCGGGATTTTTCTAAATGGCTGGAAGGGCTTGCGCCTTATGACAGGGATAAATATCAGCATAATTTAACTGGCGAGGATAATGCTGACGCGCATTTAAAGCGCACGATTATGGGTAGGGAAGTTGTGGTGGCTATTACTAAAGGAAAACTTGATTTTGGTCCATGGGAGCAGATTTTTTACGGCGAGTTTGACGGACAGCGTAAAAAGCGTGTATTGGTGAAAATAATTGGAGAATAAGAAGTTGTTTAATGTTTAATGTAAAGGCGGGAACAGTTATGAAAATTAATAATACTGAAATTAAGATTATTCAGGGTGATATTACCGAATTAAAAGTGGATGCAATTGTTAATGCCGCAAATAATAAACTTGAAATGGGCGGCGGAGTTGCTGGTGCCATAAAAAGAAAAGGCGGCAAGATTATTGAGGATGAGGCAATTAAGTTAGGCCCAATTAAAATTGGCGAGGCTGTAGCAACTGGTGTAGGGGAGCTTGCGGCAAAATATGTGATTCATGCGGCAACTATGGGGCTTGATCATGAAACTGATGAAATTAAAATACGTGATGCTGCCAAGAGTTCATTAAGGCTAGCACAGAAATTAGGGGTTTCTTCAATTGCTTTTCCAGCTTTGGGCTGCGGCGTGGGAGGTTATCCGCTATTGGCAGCTGCTAAAATTATCTCGCAAGAGATTTTTCGCCATTTAGGAGAGGATAATTCTAAGATAAAAGAGATAGTTATCTGTTTATTTGATAAAAAGGCTTTTGATGTTTTTAATAAAGGGGTGATATCATATTTGGAACATATTGTTTATAAACTTCAGCAGGGCCCTTTTAGCACAGTGGATGCGATTATTGAAATTGACGGTGGAATTGTGGTAATTGAAAGAAGTAACCCGCCGTTTGGCCTGGCACTTCCTGGTGGTTTTGTGGATTATGGAGAGAGTTTAGAGGATGCAGTGATTCGGGAGGTTAAAGAAGAGACAAATCTTGATGTTGTTGAGCTTAAGCAGCTGCACACCTATTCAGATCCTAAGCGTGATCCGCGTTTTCATACTATTGGTACTGTTTTTGCTGCTAAAGTTAGAGGAATTCCTAAAGCAGGAGATGATGCTGCGGGGTTAGAAATCATTAAAATCAGTGAAATTGAGAAATTAAGCTTTGCTTTTGATCATAAGAAGATATTAGAAGACTACCTTAAAGCAAGGTCTTAGGCGTATAGCATACAAGTTTCTAAAGATTTACCCTTGAAAATTCCATAAAATATGCCATACTTTATATGGAATTGTATACTTGACAATTTGGTTAGATTTACCTGCTGAAAAGGCAAACTCGGGGTAACCCGGGGGCTCTGCCACAAAATGTGGTGGACTCGCTAGGTTTTATGGCGAGGCAAAGCTACCTGTCCTTACCTAAATAAGGGCAGAGGGGCTGCCAAAAGGGTTCTATGAAGTTCTCCTGCGTTAGATTAGCGTACGGAGTTAAGCCCTAAAGCTTTTTTTGCCTTTAGGGTTTTTTGTTTTTAACAGGAAGGAGGAGAAATGAAAAGGCGCTATAAGGCAGTACGTAAAACAACCAGAAGGTATACGCGGCATAAAAAACCAGTTGGTTTTTTTGATAGTCT
Source organism: Candidatus Omnitrophota bacterium (assembly GCA_016214325.1). Lineage (GTDB taxonomy): Bacteria > Omnitrophota > Gorgyraeia > Gygaellales > Profunditerraquicolaceae > JACROS01. The sequence continues at coordinate 1,840 of JACROS010000073.1, forward strand.
CAAGATGCAAATTGCAATGTTGTTAACAAGTTTAAAAGAAGCGTAGTTAAAGGAGGGGAGTGTTATGAGAAGAATACATCGCCATACACACAGAAAAGCAAGAAGACACCACAACAGGCAAAAATTAAGTTTCCTGCAGGCCCTAAGAATGTACGCCGGCATGCCGGTGGGGTTTTAGCTGACTTTGCTACATAGATTATAAATTCTTGGAGAATAATTATGATTTATAAAAATATTATATCATTTTTATTAATGTTATTGTTTTTGTTTTCAACATCTTGGGCAGGAATTTTGCGTGAGATTCCTCTTGGAGAAGTAAACTTAGATGATAAAAAAGAGGCGGAAAATATTGTTCTTGATGAATCTGATGATTCAGATGTTTTGGTTGAGGAATTAAATAATAAAATTATTGTGCAATTTAGTAAAGGAGTTGATCCTAAGACTGTTTTTGCTGAATTAGGCATTAATGTTATGAATATTGATGCTAATAGTGTTGAATTGCCAATCGATAGTATTGAAAATAAGGATAATATAGTTAATAAGGCAAGCGAGAAACAAAATAGCTGGTTTTGGTATTTTGATAAAAATGATGGTAATAATGTTGAAGATAAGAATTGTAAAGAAACTATTAATGTGGATTATTGTGTGACGCTAAGTGATCAACGTTATATAGATGAAGCCATTTCAAAATTGAGGCTGGATCCAAGAGTTGAATATGTTGTGCCGCAATATCAAAGATGAGGTAGTTGGTAGTAATAATATAAGGAGGTGATGTCGCTGTATTATAAGAATTAATATAAACTAAACCAGGAGGTTAAAATGAGAATTGTAACTATGACTTTGTTGGGATTAATAGGTGTGATGATTGGAGTATCTGTGTGTGTAGCTGATCCTGTTGTTGTGACTATTGATCCTGTAAGTAGCTACCAATTATTAGAATATCCTAGAGAAGTATGTTTAATACCTTTAGGGGCTACTTTCAGTGGAGTTGGTAACATGGAAGAGTGTAAATTGATAGTTGAGAATCTTCCTGCATCTTTTTCGATAAATAACGAAGTAGTTTCTCGTAATAGAATTGCTATTTCGTTACTTGGAAGGGCTGTGTCGCGTAGTTCCGGAGATTACTATGTTCGCATAATCGCAGTACACTTTCCTACGAATACAAGATCAATTGCTACTATGAAGATTAAAGTTGTATCGGGTGATTCTGTTAATGCGCCAATTATTTTTGATCCTTTAGAGCAAGTAAAGAACATTCAGGTTGGTACTTGGTATAGTATGGCTATTTCAGCTACTGATCTTAACAACGACAAATTTGCTGTTGGTGTTGAAGGAGCAACTGGTAATGCATTAGGGTATGCTAATTTTACTCAATCATCTAATGGGAGACCAGGTGGCGTTTTGTGGTTAAAAATGAATCGACCGGGAATATTGAAGCTTATGGTTAAGATAAATGATTTAAGAGAAAGCGCAATTCGTAATACTGCTGTTGCTGAGCTTCAATATGTTGTGCAGTAGATAGTGAATTTAAATCTGTTTTTTAATTTGTAATCCCATCGGCATTTCATATATGCTGGTGGGGTTTTAGCCTTCGCGAAGCTGTTTTTCCGCATCAACTACATCGCGGTTTAGGGTAATTGTACATACCCTAAATTTAACTTGACATGTTAAATTTAAAGGGTAAGATATTTATTATGAAGCCTAGAACATTAACAAAGATTATTCAAAAAGCAGTTAAAACTTTTCCGGCTATTGTAGTAACTGGGCCGCGCCAGTCTGGGAAGACTACTCTCCTGAAGCATCTTTTTGCAAAAACCCATAAGTATATTAATCTAGAGAATCCTGATGTTAGAATGAGGGCTAAAGCCGATCCTTTGGGATTCTTGGAAGAGAATAAATCGCCTTTAATTCTTGATGAAATACAGTATGTTCCAGAATTGCTTTCATATATTAAAACAAGAATTGATGATAAAAGGAAGCCTGGTCAATGGTTGTTTACGGGTTCACAGAATTTTGTTTTGATGCAAGGAGTAAGTCAATCTTTAGCAGGAAGAGTAGCAGTTCTTTCGTTGTTGCCGTTTTCATTTGCAGAGCGAATAGGCAAGGGTAAGGATGCCAAAAATCCTTTAGAGTTACTTAAGGGATTAAATCCTGAACAAATATGTAGGGAAAAGGTTTCTTTGAGCGAATTGATTTTACGAGGCAATTATCCGGAAATCGCTGTTAAAAAATCAGTAGACCGGCAGTTATGGTGCGCTTCCTATATTTCTACTTATTTGGAAAGAGATGTAAGAAATTTAGCGCAGATTGGTGATTTGAGCCAGTTTGAGAGATTCCTAAAACTTTGTGCTGCGCGCACAGGACAATTTCTTAATCTTTCAGAAATGGCTAGGGATATTGGTGTAAGCGTGCCTACTGCTAAGCGATGGATTTCTATCTTAGAGACAGGGTATCAAGTTTATTTGCTTTATCCTTATTATAAGAATATAGGTAAACGCCTAGTAAAAAGTCCAAAATTATATTTTAATGATACTGCTTTGGCTTCGTATTTATTAGGGATACATAATTCTGAAACTTTAATGAAAAGCCCAAGTTTTGGCAATTTGTTTGAAACTTTTATAGTTACTGATTTCCTTAAAAGGTTTTTACATTCTGGCCAGATGCCAGGGATTTATTATTTACGCACTCAAGATGGATTAGAGGTAGATTTAGTATTAGAGTTTCAGCAAAAACTTTATTTATTTGAAATAAAAAGTGCTATGACGATTTTACCAAGTCATGCTTCATCCCTATCGTATGCTTTGCGTGATCTAAAGCTTTCGGCCGCAGGTGCGGCAGTTATATCTAGGGCTGCAGAAAATTTCAGATTAACAAAAAGAATATTTAATTTTAACTGGGAAAACATACTTGGTTTATAAAGTATTTTATCCTTCCCTAAGCTGTTTTTCTGCATCAACTACATCGCGGTTAATTACGCGGGTTGCTTCTTTGATCCTGTCTTTTAAGATTTGCGAGCAGGCAGTAGAAGCGTAAATTTCACGCAGGATTTGGACACTCATCCTGAAATAACGCACTAGCTCGCCCTCGTCTGTATCAGTTAAGCGGATAGTTTTGTCAAAGCTTGTGCCGCGCAGCCATGCCTCCATAGCTGAGCTTAAGTGGAATTGTGGTTCTTTGCTGAATGGATAAATTCTATAACGGCGTTCTTTTTGTTTGATTGAGTCGTAGATTTCTTCACAGGCGATTTTTATTTTGCGGGTATCTTTTGAACAAGCTGAAATCATGCGTTGATTTTTTCGTGGTTCAAAAACAGCGCTTGCTGCCACAACTCCCAAGCCAAATTCATCTAACTGCTCTAAGATTTTTTCTTCGTGAAGTTCTGCCAAGATTAATTCATAACCATATACTGCTTTGGCAAATTGCCCTTTGGGGGTAAGAGAGCCGTTATAAATATAATTCATTTCTTTTAATAATTTTAGTTTTGATTCAATCAGGCGAAGCGCTTCTTTTTGGTCGTTTTTTCGTGATTGAAAATAGTGCAGTGATTTTGGGTATACCTGAAATAAGTCATCTTGATATTTCTGGTAAAGGTTAAGAATAGTAGCGTAAGATGTATTTAACTGGCTTCTGACTTCTTCGGGCTTGCCGTAAATAATTCTCCTTACTTCATCGCTGTTAATTTTATGCGGATTTATTCGACAGTAAACAAAGCCTTCAGTATCAATTCCTCGCCTTCCGGCACGTCCAGCCATTTGATAAAAATCTCTAGTTTTTAAATTACGCACATAGCGGCCGTAAAATTTACGCAAATCATCAAACATTACCGAGCGGCTAGGCATATTTATGCCTAGGGCAAAGGTTTCGGTGGTAAAAATAACTTTTAAAAGACGGCTGGTAAAAAGCCTTTCAATTACTTCTTTTAGAGTCGGAAGCATACCGGCGTGATGGTAGGCAATGCCTCGTTGAATTAATGGATACATTTCTTGTGCGGTTTTTTCGCTTTTTAAATCAAAGCGTTGGCAGAGAGAGTCCCATAAATCCAAGATTTGTTGCTTTTCCTTGTTGTTTAAGAAATTATAATTAAGCAATTCAAAAGATAATTCTTCGGCGCGCCTTCTGCCAAAGACAAAATAAATTGCCGGAAGGCCTTCTTTTGTGCGCAGGTAATTAATCAGATAGTTTATTTTATTGGGTTTGTTGCTTCTTAGGCGGCGAAGGTGTTCGAGCTTATCGACGATTTCATTTTGGCATTGAAAAAAGAAATGCAGTGGTACCGGGCGTTTGTCTTCAATTACAGTCTTAACTGGTTTTGAGTGGATAGATTCAATCCACTCAGCTAGCTGTTTTATGTTAGGGATTGTAGCAGATAGCCCAAGAAGCTGCATATGTTTGGGCAAGAAAATAAGAGATTCTTCCCAAACCGTGCCTCGTTCAGGATTATCAATATAATGTATTTCATCAAATATGATCCAGGAATATTTTTCAAGGCTTGCTGGCTCATCAAGAACTTTATTTCGAAAAATTTCTGTGGTCATGATTAAGACGGTGGCACTCGGGTTAATTGAGACATCTCCGGTGAGTATCCCGACATGGTCGCCGAATTGAGCTTGAAAGTCGCGGAACTTTTGGTTAGAGAGGGCTTTAATAGGGGCTGTATAAATTACTCCGATATTATTCTGAATAGAACTGGTAATGACGTGTTCGGCAATAGCAGTTTTTCCTGCACCAGTGGGTGCAGAAACAATAACAGAGTACCCTTGGTTGATGAAGTCAATGGATTCTTGTTGAAAATGGTCGTAGTTCATAGGTCATATTATAGATTGATTTATGGATAAAAAATAGTAAAATAAATTTAATGAGTTATGAAATTGCTAAAAACAAAGCTTGGGGTGAGTTAGGAAAATTTAATTTTCCTCAAGCTGTTTCAGTAAAATTTCTTGCTGATGAATATACCGTAGACTTAGAGAAAAAAGAAGTTTTTTCTTTGTCTTGTAATATTCCTGCTAAAGATTTTACCGTGATTTTAATTTTGCATTATCTGGCACAAAAATCAAATGGCCTTCCTTTAGTTACTGGAGAGTGGCTCACTTTTCGTGAATTTAGCGGTATTGAAGGTTATTATGCTGCGTTTAAGCAGCGTTCAATTGAGCCAATTGTCCGTAAATACGGGAAAAACCCTGAAGGAATATTTTCAGTTATTGATAGGCTTGCGGCAAAAAAGGCTCAAGGGGCTGATGCCGGAATTATTATTGAAGCATTTGAAGGTGTTCCGGTTTTAGTTAAACTTTGGAAGGCGGATGAAGATTTTAGCCCTGATGCAAATATGTTTTTTGACCGTAGTATTAGTAAGATTTTTTGTATAGAAGATATTGTGGTTTTGGCGGGTATCATTGCAGGTAAACTGTAAAAGGAGGATGAATTGAAAAAAGTTAATTTGTTGTTATTTTTAGCAGGGACATTGTTATTAGGCGTAAGCTTGCTTTATTCTGGAGACTTGGACGTTGATCGCAAATACTCGGAAGAGCTTAATTTTTCAATTCCTCTAGGCAAGAATTATAATTACACAGATATTCTGGTTAAACGGGTTGTTGATGGCGATACTCTTGTATTAGAAAGCGGGGAAAGGGTCCGTCTTATTGGCATTGATACTCCGGAAATGCATGAGTCAGCTAAGCTTCACCGTGACGCAAAACGTTCAAAGCAGGATATAAACACAATACAGGCATTAGGTAAAGAGTCTTATGAATTTACCAAAAACCTTGTGCAGGGTAAAAGAGTTAGTCTTGAATTTGATGTGGACAGGTATGATAAATATAAGCGGCTTCTTGCTTATGTATATTTAAAAGATGGGACATTTGTAAATGCTGAAATTGTTAAGCAGGGTTATGCGTCTTTGTTGACTTTTCCGCCGAACGTAAAATATGCGGATTTATTTGAGAAATTATACCAGGAAGCAAGAGAGAATAAAAGAGGGCTGTGGAAGTAAAAGGAGGATTTATGTTGCGTTATTTAACCGCAGGTGAATCGCACGGCAAGGCGATTGTTGCTATTTTAGAAGGAATGCCGGCAGGGCTTAAAATTGATTCTACAAAAATTAATGCCCAGCTTAAGCGCAGGCAAGAAGGTTTTGGCCGCGGGAAGCGTATGCAAATTGAAAAAGATTCTGCACAAATTATTTCGGGATTGAAAAATAATATTACCCTCGGCAGTCCGATTACTTTGTTGATTCAAAATAAAGATGCAAGTATAGAAAAATTACATAAAGTGCTTTGTCCTCGTCCGGGGCATGCGGATTTGGCAGGTTTGTTTAAATATGGATTTAGTGATATTAGGGAGGTTTTGGAGCGGGCATCTGCTCGTAGTACTGCTGCTACTGTGGCAATCGGAGCGGTGTGTAAAATCTTTCTTGATGAGTTTGGGGTTGATGTTTCAAGCAGGGTATTGTCTGTAGGAGGAGAAACTAGCAAGCAGGCAATTAGAGAGAAAATAGAAGAGGCGATTAAGAATAAAGATACTATCGGCGGGACATTTGAAGTAATAGCAAAGAATGTTCCGGTTGGTTTAGGTAGTTATGTTCAGCCTGATCGCAGGCTGGATGGTAAATTAGCGCAGGCTGTTATGTCTATCCCCGGAATCAAGGCAGTAGAGATTGGCCTTGGTTTTGGGTATTCTCAGCGCCTTGGCTCAGAAACGCATGATGCAATTTATTACAGTAATGATAAATGGTTTACTAGAGAAAGCAATAATGCCGGCGGTATTGAGGGAGGTATTTCCAATGGTGAGGATATAGTTTTGCGTGCCTGTATGAAGCCGATTTGTACTCTTATGCAGCCGCTTGATTCGGTAAACATTGTAAATAAAAAAGCTGCTAAAGCTGCGGTTGAGCGTTCTGATACCTGCGTGGTTGATGCTGCTGGGGTAGTAGGAGAAGCAGTGGTTGGTTATTGTTTGGCAGAGGCAATGCTTGAGAAATTTGGCGGTGATAATCTGTTAGATATAAAAAACTCCCTGCTTTGCTATAAGAAAAGGATTAAAGCACTGTGATGAGTTTAGGAGATACTAGTGGCTAATCTTGATTTTTATAATATTAATCACATTAAGGCAGAAAGCGGTAATCAGGTAGTGGTTAAAGGAGAGGTGGCTAACCGCTCTGGAAAGAATTATAGTGCAATAGCTATACGGGTTATTCTTTTTATTAAGAATATTCCTGTAGGGAATGTAGTTGTAGTAGTGAATGGCCTTCCTAATGGGATTACTAAGTGTTTTGAAAAGCAGGTGGAAGAACTTGATTTTGAAGCAGTAGGCAACAGTATTACAAGATATGAAGTTTACGTTGAGAGCGCCTATTAAGCAAAGAAATTATAAAAAATTTATGTTAGAAAATCGCTCCTTATGTGTCTATTAAAGTAGAAAGGGGTGATTGATATGTTAGAAGAAGCAGCTTTAAAGGTGGTGCGGTTGCATCGCTTTGAAGGTGAATCAAAGCTAAAAGCTTTTGTGGATGTCAGCTTGGGTGATTTTATCGTCAAAGGCTTAAAGGTAGTTGAGGGGAAGAATGGTTGTTTTGTTTCTATGCCTCAAGAAAGATCTAAGGACGGAAAGTGGTATGATGCTTTTTATCCTGCTACTGATGAGGCAAAACAGGTTTTAAGCAAGGTAGTTCTGGAAGCTTATCAAGAATAAAGAATAATTTAATAATCGTCGTTGCGGGATTTAAGTTTAGAGTATTTATCTCGCAATGACGATTATTAAAAAACTTTTAAATAATGAAAAATATTTATTTAGTTGGTTTTATGGGTACAGGTAAAAGCGCAGTCGGTAAAGAGCTGGCTAAGCTAAAAAAATGGCAGTTTCTTGATCTGGACGAGCTAATTGAATTAAAAGAAAAAAGAATGATTGCAGATATATTTGCAAAAAACGGGGAAGCTTATTTTCGTAAGATTGAAAAAAATACCTTAAAAGAAGTTAGTCAGCAGAAAAGATTTGTCGTTGCCTGCGGAGGCGGAGTGGTGATTGACCCTGAAAATATACAAGTAATGAAACAAACAGGCATGCTTATTTGCTTAAAGGCTGCGCCTGAAGCGATTTTAAAAAGAACCTCTGGGTGTACGCACAGGCCGTTGCTAAATGTCAAAGATCCTAAAAAACAAATTGAATTATTATTAAAGTTGCGTGCCCCTTACTATGCTGCAGCGCATAAAATTATAGATACCTCTAAAATTTCAGTTAAACAAGTAGTAAGCAAGATTTTACGGCTCATCCCAAAGACAAAATGACCCGCAGGGAAGCATTAGTTGCTTTGAATCTGGTTTCAGACATTGGTGCTATTAAACTAGAGAAGTTGTTGCAGTTTTTTAGCAAGCCTGAAAACATCTTTAAAGCTTCTTTAGTACAATTGCAAGCCTGCGGCCTTAATGAAAAAGTATCCAGAAAAATCATTGGTTTAAAGAAAAATATCCTTAATAGTGAGTTTATTCAGGCAAAGAAACTCGGCTTAAGGATTTTGACATTAGGGGAAGAGGGATATCCTGAGAGTTTGAGCAATATCCCCAGCCCGCCGCTTGTGCTTTATATTAAAGGAAAATTAGAAGAAAAAGACAAGAGAAGCATTGCTATTGTTGGAAGCAGAAGAGCGTCCTTGTACGGTATTTTAAGCGCAGAGAAATTTGCGCAGGGTTTGGCTGAAGCCGGGTTTAGCATTATTTCTGGTATGGCTCGCGGGATTGATACAGCTGCGCATAAGGGAGCGTTAAAGGCTAAGGCAAGAACTATTGCGGTTATGGGCAGTGGTTTTAACCAGCTTTATCCTCAGGAGAACCAGGTTTTGTCAGAAGAAATTGCGGAAAATGGAGCAGTGATTTCTGAATTTGGTCTAGACACTTTGCCATTGCCGCATAATTTTCCTCGTCGTAACCGCGTAGTCAGTGGTTTAAGTATGGGGGTATTAGTAGTGGAAGCGGCAAAAAGAAGCGGGGCGTTAATTACCGCTGATTTTGCCCTGGAGCAAGGCAGAGAGGTTTTTGCGCTTCCAGGTAAAGTTGATTCAGATAATTCTTTTGGTACAAATAATTTGATAAAGCAAGGGGCAAAGCTGGTTTCTTCGGCCGAGGATATTTTAGAAGAATTTCTTTTTAAGTTTGATTCTCCTGAGCCGCAGGAAGAAATAAGCAAGCCTTTGTATAATTTAGAGGTAAGACTAGATGATAAAGAAGAAAAAAAAGTTTTTTCTTCTTTGTCTGAATTGCCTGTTTCTTTGGATGAATTAGTTGAGAGGGCAGGGCTGGACATTGCCAGGATTTCTGATATACTTTTAAGATTACAGTTAAAGAGAATAGTAAAACAGCTACCCGGTAAATTTTTTGTAAGGAGTATTGATGAAAAATAAAGATTTAGTGATAGTGGAATCTCCAACAAAAGCAAAAACAATCAGCAAGATTTTAGGCAGTAATTTTACAGTGCTTTCGTCTATGGGGCATTTGATTGACCTGCCGAAAAAAGACATGGGTGTTGATATAGAGAATGGATTTGAGCCTGAATATGTGGTGATTTCTGGAAGGCAAAAAGTTTTAAATGCCATTAAAAAAGAGGCAAAAGATGCTGGCACTGTTTATGTGGCAACTGACCCTGATCGTGAAGGCGAGGCAATCGGCTGGCACATTAGAAAAAGGGCCCTTAAGGGAAAGAAAGTCTCCCGGGTAGTTTTTCATGAAATTACTCCAGCGGCTGTAGGAGAGGCGTTTAAACATCCGCGTGATTTTGATGATAACATGGTTGAAGCTCAGGCAGGGCGCAGAATACTTGACAGGATCGTCGGTTATTTCTTAAGCCCTTTACTTTGGAAGAAGATTGCCCGCGGTTTGAGTGGAGGTAGAGTGCAATCTGTGGCTTTACGCCTTATCGTTGAAAGAGAAAGGCAGATTGAGAAATTTGTTCCCAGAGAATATTGGGAGATTGAAGCAGAACTCAAAAAAGATAATAATCAGTTTATTGCCAAGTTAGATAAAATAGACGGCGAGAAAGCAGAATTAAGTAACAATGAAGATGCCCAGAAATTAGCTGATTACATTAAGGCTCAGCAGTTTATTGTCAGTGAAGTTAAAAAGACTCAAAAGAAAAGAAATCCTGCGGCTCCGTTTATTACCAGCACCCTCCAGCAGGAAGCCTTTAATAAGCTTAGGTTTAATTCCACCAAGACTATGATTGTAGCCCAGCAGCTTTATGAAGGTATTGATATTGGAGAAGAAGCGCCGGTGGGTTTAATTACTTACATGCGTACAGACTCTCCTCGTGTGGCTCCTGAGGCAATCAAAGATGTGAGGAATTATATATCTAAACAATTTGGCGAAAATTATCTTCCGGAAACTCCCAATGTATTTAAGGTAAAAAAGAGCGCTCAGGAAGCCCATGAAGCAATTCGTCCGACGTTGATTAACCATCCGCCGCAGATGCTTAAAGATTTTCTCAGCCCTGAGCAGTATAAGCTTTATGAATTAATTTATAACCGTTTTGTGGCCAGTCAAATGAAGCCGGCAGAATTCTTAGTTACTACAACTAGTATTTCTGCGGGTAAATGTTTATTTTCTGCTTCAGGAAGCATTGTTGTTTTTGATGGTTTTCTTGCTCTTTATAGCCGCAATGAAGAAGATGAAGATAATAACGCCGAGGAAGAAGAAGGCAAGAAGAAGAACATTATCCCGGAATTATCAAAACAGGATGTATTGGAATTGATGCAGTTGATTCCTTCGCAGCATTTTACCAAGCCTCCGGCGCGTTTTTCCGACAGCTCTCTAGTAAAAGCCTTGGAAGAGGCAGGTATCGGCAGGCCGTCAACCTATGCTCCGATTATTTCAACTCTTATTTTGCGGGATTATATTCGCAGGTTTAAAGGGTATTTTCAGCCAACTGAACTTGGGTTTAAGGTTTGTGATATGCTAGTTGAATATTTCCCCAAGATTATGGATGTTGCATTTACCGCAGCAATGGAAGAAGAGCTTGATGAAATTGAAGAAGGGCGTTTGGCAAAAAAGAAAGTATTAGATGATTTTTATGCTCCATTCAAAGTGAGCCTTGATTATGCGCAGGCAAATATTAAAAGGGAAGTAATTACTATTGATGAAATATGCCCTGAATGTGGTAAGCCCATGATTATTAAATGGGGCAGGAGAGGAAAGTTTATTAGTTGCTCAGGTTTTCCACAGTGTAAGTTTTCTAAGACAATTACCTCTGGGGTCAAATGCCCAGAGCCTGATTGCGGCGGAGAGTTGATTGAACGGCGTTCAAAAAGAGGCGTATTTTTTGGATGTTCTAATTTTCCTAAGTGCAGGCACATTGAGAAAACTTTACCTCAGGATAAAGAAGAGTAATGGAGAAATATATAGAAAAATTCTTCAGATATCTTGAAATAGAAAAAAATTATTCCGCGCATACCATCCTTAATTATAAAATAGACTTAGAAGATTTCAGGAATTATATTGGCGATATTGCTTTGGATAAAATTGACTATCTTGCCTTACGCAAATATCTGGCCGTATTAAAAGAGAAACGCCTTGGCAACCGTTCCATCGGCAGGCATCTATCGGCACTGCGTAGTTTTTTTCGTTTTCTTACCCGCGAAGGTTATTTAAAGGCCAATCCGATTTTAATTTTATCAAGCCCAAAGTTAGACAAACATTTACCTTCTTTTATGACTGAAGAAGAGGTGTCAAGGGTGATTGATTCTGCTTTTGGCAAGGACCAAAAGGATGAGCGTGGTTTGCGCGACCGGGCAATCTTAGAAACTTTTTATTCTACCGGAATTCGTATTTCTGAACTTGTTAGATTAAATGACGAAGATGTTGATTTTATCAGCGGTATTGCTAAGGTTTTTGGTAAAGGTAAAAAAGAGCGAATCGTGCCGATTGGAGAAACTGCGCTTGTTGCAATTAGAAAATATTGTGACAAAAAGAAAATAAAGTCGCAGGCCATATTTTTAAACAAAAATGGAAAGCGCATTACTACCAGGGGTGTCAGGAATATTGTTAAGAAATATTTGAATAAGGTTGGTATATTACATGGCATAACACCGCACACTTTTAGGCATTCTTTTGCAACGCATTTATTAAACCGTGGGGCGGATTTAAGAACTGTACAGGAACTTTTGGGGCATGCCAATTTATCTACGACACAAATTTACACGCATTTAACTACTGAAAAATTAAAAAATGTTTATGATAAGGCTCATCCGAGGGCATGATGATTATAATTTATAATTTTATAGCTTTGGTAATTTTTCTAATTTACTTTCCAGTTTATCTTTTGCGCAGGAAATTTCATTCTGGATTGTGGCAAAGGTTAGGGGTTTTGCCAAAGCGCCTCAATTTGGGCAAGCCAATTTGGATACATGCAGTTAGCGTCGGAGAGGCTGCGGCTTGCCGTGGCTTGGTAGATGGTTTAAGGAAGATTTATCCTGAAAAGAAATTTGTAATTTCTACAGTTACTACTACTGGAAATAAAATCGCACATACAATTGCCCAGCCAGGAGATTTTGTTTGTTATTTGCCGCTAGATTTTAGTTTTATTGTTAAGAAAATTATTACCCGTGTGAATCCGAGTTTGTTTATTATTGCTGAAACGGAAATTTGGCCAAATTTGATTACTTGTTTATGGAAAAAAGGAATTCCTGTAGTAGTGGTGAATGCCCGGATATCTGATGGCTCTTTTCGAGGATATTTTATGCTAAGAGCTTTTCTTAAACCCATTTTGAAAAAAATAAGCTTATTTTGTGCGCAGACGCAGGTAGATGTGGATAGATTAATGACAATAGGCGCGGAGGTTGATAAAATTAAGGTAACCGGGAATATGAAGTTTGATTTGAGTAGGCGAGAGTACTCAGAAAAAGATTGTAATAATTTTAAAGAAAAATTAGCAATTACGGTTAAAGAAAAGTTGCTTGTTGCCGGGTCAACTCATCCCGGAGAGGAAAAGATAATCTTGGAAGCTTATAAAAGTTTACTCGAGGATTTACCTGGCTTAAGGCTTTTGATTGCTCCGCGCCACCCTGAGCGTGCCCAAGAAGTGAGTGTTTTAATAAAAGATTCTGGTTTTGAGCCGCTTAGAACGAGTTTGCTTAACCCAAGTAACCCAAGTAACTCAAGGAACCCAACAACCATCTTCGTTCTGGACACAATAGGAGAGCTTTTAAATTATTACGCAATAGCTGATATTGTATTTGTCGGGGGAAGCCTTATAAAAAAAGGCGGGCATAATATTCTGGAGCCAGCTTCTTTGGCAAAGCCGATTATTTTTGGGCAATACATGTTTAATTTTCGCGATACTGCTAAGTTGTTTTTGAAAAATTCTGCGGCGATACAGGTAAATAATGCCAAGCCCGCAAGAGCTTTCTAACGTGCTGCTCGAATTAAGCCAAACCAGGCGTAATTATCAAGAGAAATCTATTTCAAATAGGTTGTTCGCTGTTTTTATTTGTGGTATATTTTATTAGGTGATTCTAAGAAAGACAGGAGATCTAATGTTAGAAATCAGGGCAAGGCAAAAGAATAATTTAGTGATTATTGATTTGGCTGGCCGTATTGATGTAGATGCTGCTAATTTTATAGAAGCTATTGGGCAGTGTGTAAGGGATGGTTATAATGATTTGCTCTGTAACTTTGAGGAAGTGGATTTTGTTGATTATATGGGAATATCAGTAATTGTGATTGCCTATAAAGAAGTGGTTAATACCAAGGGCAGAATGAAGTTTGTAAATGTTCCTTCACATATAAGAAATGTACTTTCTGTTTCAGGGCTTGATAAGACAATTGAAATATTTTCTTCGGAGGAACTGGCGATAAAAAGCTTTGAAGAAGACAAGGTAATTGAAAATATCAAGAAAATGCAGTTAAGGCGCAGGTTTAAAAGGCTTCCTATTGATATTAAGATTGAATTAAAATCAAAACATGCCAAAAGCCCGGAGTGTTTAAAGCTGGATATTTTAAATTTAAGTGCAATTGGGGCATATATTTTTGGCTGTGGAAAATTTAAGCTGGGAGATGAAGTTGTTTTAAGAATGAAGCTCCCGCCAAAAAATGAAGAAATAGAATTGGAGGCAAAAGTTGTTTGGCTTCCAGATAAGCAGGTTCAGCCGCATTTTTACCCGGGAATAGGGGTGGAGTTTGTACATATTCAGCCTGATCTTCAGGGGAAAATCCTCGGATTTATTGAAAGAAACCTATCTTTAATGTCTTTAGATCAGGACGCATAAAAGTCTTATTGGATTATCTTGCCGATTCTCGTAACTTGTGATAATATAACAATTTAATCTCTTTGTATAAATTCTAAGTTTTTAGCCAGGCTGAATGTATTTTATTGTCTAAAATAGCTAAAGGAGAACTATGCAATCACTTAAGCGTTATTTTATTACTGGTTTAGCAGTAGTTGTTCCGATTTTCCTGACTATTTATGTTTTGGTGGTAGTTTTTCAGATGGTAGATGGAATATTGGGCAGGTTTTTGAATGTTTATCTAAAGGAAACGCTTGGTTTTTATATCCCTGGTTTAGGCTTACTGCTTTTTTTACTGGTTATTCTTTTTATTGGGTTTATGGCCACACGTTTTATTGGCAAGAAGATTTACCCCCAGATTGAAAAGTGGTTTGCTAGCTTGCCGTTAGTGAATAAGATTTATCCTACCCTTAAGCAAATTATTCAATTTATTATGGCCCAGAAGGAATTTGGGTTTAAGAAGGTAGTTTTAGTAGAATATCCCTCTAAGGGGATTTGGTCGCTGGGGTTTTTGACTAATGAAAACTTTCAACAGATAACCTCAGCTTGTGGTAAAGAAATGGCTGCAGTATTTTTGTCTACGACTCCAGGCCCTTTTTCAGGGTATGTTGTTTTTTTCCCTAAAGAAGAAATTAAATTTCTTGATATTTCTATTACTGATGCTTTGAAGATTATTATTTCAGGAGGGGTGTTTAAACCTTGAGCCCGCGGGATTATTTGTATAATTTAGCTGTGGATAAAATAAATGGGCCTTTGGCCATATTGTTGAAAGGTTTTTTATTTCTGCTTTCGCTTTTGTATAGTTTAGTTGTCAGGGTTTTAATTTTATTTCGTGGTTTGAGGCGCTGTTGTCTAGCAGCTAAAGTAATTAGTGTGGGTAATATTACTTTGGGCGGCACTGGTAAAACTACTCTGGTGCAGTTAATTGCAGAAAATCTTAAGTCTCAGGGGCATAATTTAGCAATCTTGACTCGGGGATATAAAAGATCAATTGGGCATTCTTATGCTTGTTTGGCAAAAGATTTAGCAATGGGCGATGAGCCGCTTATGTTACAGAAAAATCTTGGGAATATTCCAGTAATTGTTGATAGCAATCGTATTCGCTCAGCAAAAAAAGCAATTAAAGATTTTAAAGTTGATATGTTAGTTTTAGATGATGGTTTTCAGCAATGGGGAATTAAAAAGGATTTGGATGTTGTTACCATTGATGCTACAAATCCTTTTGGTAATAAGCATTTGCTTCCTAGAGGTATTTTGCGCGAGCCACTTAGTTCGTTAAGGCGGGCAGATATTTTTGTTTTAACCAAGATTAACCTAGTAAAAGGTGTTCAGGATATAAAGACTTTACTCCTAAAAATTAATCCTAAGGCGTTAATAGTTGAGTCTGAACATGTGCCGCAATATTTTTATGAATTAGCTCATCAGGAAAAAACTATTTCCTTGGAAGCATTTCAAGGGAAAAACGCTGTTTTGTTTTCTGGAATTGGTGATCCGGATTCTTTTGAGAAGATGATTTCTAACTTAGGTATTAAGGTTGGTTTTTCTTTTAAGTTTGCAGATCATTATAGTTATTCTCAAAAGGATTTAGACGGCATTTTCCATCAGGCAAAAGAGAAGGGCGCAGAAATTATTATTACAACTGAAAAAGATGCCTCCCGCCTTTGCGATATGTCCCGACGCGCTCTCTCAGAGCAGTCGGGATCCCGACCTCTATGGAATAGGGCGTCGGGACGATATGCGATTTGCGATATGCGAATTTATATATTGCGCATTACCATAAAAATAACTTCGGGAATTGATAAATTTTATGAGCGAATACATAAGCTTTATAATTTTTGAGTTTTTTGGTTTCATTGTCAGGAAGCTTCCTCTAGGCCTTAGCTTGTTTTTGGGCAGAAGGCTCGGGGATATTCTTTTTTACTTTGATGCTAAGCATAAAGCTTTGAGTTATTCAAACATTAAGACTGCTTTAGGCAGTGACTATCCTCCGTCTGGAATTAACCGTATAACGCGTAAATTTTATCAGTCTTTCGGAATGAATCTTATTGAGATATTTTTAATTCCTTTAGTTGACAAAAATTATATAAATAAGTATGTTAATATTGATGGCTTTAATAATCTTACCGAAGCTTTTAAAAAAGGTAAAGGCGTAATTCTTCTTCCGGTGCATGAAGGAAGTTGGGAACTTTCTAATATAATTTCTGCAAATCTAGGATATCCCTACAGTATGTTTGTGCGCAACCAAAAGAAATTTAAGCTTATTGAGGGGCAGTTAAATTCTTATCGTAAAAACGGTGGGTGTAAATTGATTCAGCGCCGAAACCAAACCCGTGAATTGATTAAAGTGCTAAAAAATAACGAAGCAGTGAGCTTAACTATGGATCAAGGCGGTAAGGACGGAGCCCTGGTTAAATTCTTTGGACGTAATGCTTCTATGGCAACAGGAGCGGTTAAACTTTCTTTAAAATACCAGGCAGTAATTTTGCCGGTTTTTTTCGCGCGTTTAAAAGGCCCGCATATTAAGCTTTTTATTGAGAAACCGTTTGAGTTAAAAGTTACCAATGACCGGGCAGTAGATATTCGGAATAATATCCAGGAGCTGACGAAAATTTTCGAGAAGTATATTCGGCTTTATCCTCAGGAATATCTTTGGACCTATAAAATATGGAAATATAGCGATGAGAGAAGAGTTCTTGTTTTAAGCGATGGAAAGGCTGGGCATTTGCGTCAGTCTGAGTCTTTGGCAAAGATTGTTGAGGAGTCTTGGCAGGAAAAAAATATTAAAACTAGTATTGAATATTTAGAAATTAAATTTAAATCAAAAATGTCTAGGAGAATATTTTCGTGCGCAAGTTTGTTCTCTGGAAAATATAGTTGCCAGGGGTGTTTGGCTTGTTTGAGAACTTGTCTTGAGGAGTCTTCTTATAAGGCCATGGTTGATAAAAAGCCAAATATGGTTATTTCCTGCGGCTCTTCTTTAACTGCTGTAAATTATTTAGTAGCAAGGGAAAATTATGCAAAGTCGGTTATTATTATGCGCCCGGCAATGCTGGGGGCAAAAAGGTTTGATTTGGTGGTTATGCCGCGGCATGACAACCCACCGAAAAAAAGGAATATAGCTGTTATTGATGGCGCATTGAATTTGATTAGCCAGGATTATTTAAAAATCCAATCTGAGAAATTATTACGTAATTTACAAGTTACGAATTCATGCGTTGGTTTATTAGTAGGAGGAGATGCAAAGAATTTTAAATTAGATGAATTAACAGCTCTAAATTTGATTCAGCAGATTAAGCTTGTTGCAGAGAAATTACATTTAAATATTTTGGCGACTACTTCTCGTAGGACATCTCCGGAAACTGAAAATATTCTTGAGCAGGAACTAAAAGATTATGATCGTTGTAAGCTTTTGGTTGTGGCTAATAAGAAGAATGTTCCCGAGGCAGTAGGAGGCATATTGGGCCTAAGTAATGTAATTGTTGTGACCGCAGAGAGTATTTCTATGATTTCTGAGGCGGCATCAAGCGGGAAATATGTTGTAGTCTTTGAGGCTAGAGGGTTAGGAGCTAAACATAGCAGGTTCATTGATTATTGTGCCTTAAAAAAATATATTTACTTAGCAAAACCGGAAAACTTGGCCAGCGTGGTTGAGGATATTATTTTAAATAAGCCGCAGGTGCAGGTGATAGAGGACAGGAAAGTAATAAAAGAGGCATTGGAGAAAATATTATAAAATGAATATTTTGCAAGTTTTACCTGAATTAAATGTCGGCGGCGTTGAAACTGGAACAATAGATTTGGCTAAATACCTGGTTAGGTCAGGGCATAAAGCAGTAGTTGTTTCTGGAGGGGGAGCATTAGTTAAGGACCTCGAGGCAGTAGGAGCGGTTCATTATTGTCTGCCTGTAGAAAAGAAGTCTGTTTTTAGTATGCTTAAGCTGATTCCAGGATTGGCTGAAATTATTAAGAAAGAAGAAATTGATATTGTGCATGCTCGTTCGCGCATGCCGGCTTGGATTGCTTATTTTGCCTCTCGCAGGACAAAAACAGTTTTTATCACTACCTGTCACGGATATTATAGTAAGCATATTTTTAGTTTTCCTATGGCCTGGGGCAAAAGAGTGATTGCTTTAAGTAATGTTATTGCTCGGCATATGATTGATGATTTCGGCCTTACTCATGAAAGGGTGCGGATAATTCCCCGGAGTGTTGATTTAGAGAAATTTAAATTTTCTGATCCGAAGGCAAAGAGAAAAACTATTTTTAACGTTGGTATCGTTGGCAGAATTACTCCGCTTAAAGGGCATCTTTATTTTATAAAGGCAATGGCAAAGCTTGCAAAAAACTGCCCGAATTTAAAGATTTGGATTGTAGGAGATGCGCCTCAATCAAAGGAGACGCATAAAGAGGAGCTGCAGGTTTTAGTAAAAAGGCTGGGCCTTTGGAATAACACTGTATTTTTGGGGTATCAAAAGGATATCCCGGAAATTCTTTCGCAGTTAGATGTTTTAGTCTTGGCGACTACTACTCATGAGGCCTTTGGCAGGGTGATTATTGAGGCTCAGGCTGCCGGGGTGCCGGTTGTGGCCACTAAAGTTGGAGGAGTAATTGATATCATTGAGGATCAGAAGAATGGCCTTTTGGTGCCGCCAGCTGATCCTTCTAGTATGGCTGATGCTGTGGAAAAGATTTATAAGGATCCTGTTTTTGCCGCTCGCCTGGCAGAGAATGCCTATAAAAAAGTCCAGGAGAAATATACTGTTGATTTAATGTTAAAGAATACGCTTGAGGTCTATCAGGACGCTTTAAGTAATTTTAAGATTCTTATTATCAAATTTAGTTCTCTAGGAGATATTATTTTGTCTACTGCTGCGTTAAAAGCTATTCGGAAGAAATTTCCCCGCAGTAATTATAAAATCAGCTTTATGGTTTCCGAGGAATCAAAAGAAGTTCTTTTGAGGTGCCCTTATATTGATGAATTGTTAGTGGTTGATTTTAAAAATAAGGACAGGGGATGGCGGGGCCTGATGAATTTGTCCAGTATATTAAGGCCAAAAGGATTTGATATTTCTATTGACCTGCAAAATAACCGCAGGAGCCATCTCTTGGCGTTTTTCTCCGGTATTTTACAACGTTACGGTTATGATAATAAAAAACTTTCTTTTTTGTTAAATAATAAAATTAAGGATGAAAAGCTTGCTATTGACCCGGTTGCGCATCAGTTTAAACTTTTAAATTTGCTGGGGATTGAGCTTAAGAATGAGGAGCTTGAATTATGGCCGTCTCAAGAGGATGAAGAGTATATCAACGATTTTTTAAGTGCTCAATGGCTGGCTCAGCAACAAAAGTTAGTGGGGATAAATATAAGCGCAAGCCAGCGTTGGCAGACGAAGAATTGGCCGCTAGCTCAACTTGAGATGTTTTGTGAAGAGCTTGGCCGAAAGGATATTCGGGTAGTGGTTACCGGGACGGAAAAAGATGCTAGCTTTGCAGAAAATTTAATTAGTTCAGTAAAAAATGCTAAAATTATTAATGCTTGCGGAAAAACAACTGTGAATCAGCTGGCCTGTCTTATTAGGCGCTGCAATGTTTTTGTTACTCCGGATTCATCGCCGCTGCATATTGCTTGTGCAGTAAAAGTGCCAGTTGTTGCGCTTTTTGGCCCGACGGATTATCGCAGGCATATGCCTGTATCAAAGAATTGTATAGCAGTTACTAGGCAATTAGATTGCAGCCCTTGTTATAAACCAAAGTGTAAAACCAGAAAGTGCATGGAAACAATTACTGTAGATGAAGTTTTAGAGGCAGTGGATAAATTGTTAAATAAGGCATGAATATTCTTTTTTTGGCTAATCATCTTAATACCGGAGGAATTACAAGCTACTTGTTTACTTTGGCCTCTGGTTTAAAAAAAAGAGGGCACAAGATTTTTGTGGCTTCAGGGGGCGGAGAGCTAGTTTCAAAATTTACCACCGAGGGGATAATTCATATTGGTGTTTCGATGAGGACAAAACAAGCGCTTAGCCCGCAGATTTTATTTAGCGCATTAAAGTTATCCAGGATAATTAAAAAAGAAAATATAGAAATTTTACATTCTCAAAGCCGTACGACCCAGGTTTTGGGGTGTTTGTTGCAGCATAAAATAAAAATTGTTCATGTTTCAACTTGTCACGGTTTTTTTAAGCCAACATTTTTGCGAAAGAATTTTCCTTTCTGGGGCCAGAAGGTAATTGCCATAAGTGATTCAGTCAAAGAGCATTTGATAAATGATTTTGGGGTAGAGGGCGAAAGAATTACTGTGGTCCACAGCGGGATAGATGTAGAAAGGTTTTCTGAATTGCTTACTGACGACAGGCGATCCCGACGTTCACCTACGGTTCAGTCGGGACAGGCGACAGGAGACAGGCGACAGGAGACAGGAGACCCACTGGTTGGCATCATTGCCCGGATTTCTGAGGAAAAAGGGCATCA
Organism: Candidatus Omnitrophota bacterium; assembly: GCA_016214325.1. GTDB lineage: Bacteria > Omnitrophota > Gorgyraeia > Gygaellales > Profunditerraquicolaceae > JACROS01. Next base: position 22,568 of record JACROS010000073.1, read on the forward strand.
GTATCTCATTCAGGCAATGAAGAAAGTCGTTTTAGAATTTCCTAAGGCAAGATTATTGATTGCCGGTGAAGGAAAAATGAAGGTGAAGTTGGCTGAGTTAGTGTCTTCTCTTGGGCTAGAGCAGAGCATTTCTTTTTTACCGACACTTAAAGATACGCGCGAAGTTTTCTCGCTTATTGATATATTTGTTTTGCCGTCTACAAAAGAAGGGCTAGGCTTGGCTCTAATGGAAGCAATGGCGCAGGAAAAAGCAGTTATTGGTTCTAATGTCGGCGGAATAAAGACTTTGATTCAGCATGGGATCAATGGTTTATTGGTAGAACCAGCTGATTCAACAGGGTTAGCCGAAGCAATATTAAGGCTGTTAAAGAATTCTCAAGAAAGAAAGTTACTGGGAACCAATGCAAGATTATTTATTAGTAAGAATTTTTCTCAGGGGAAAATGGCAGAAGAGACAGAAAGGGTATATGAAGAATGTCTAAGAAGCGCGTAATTATAGGTTTTATATTCAGCGTTATTTTAGTTTTTATATTGTCAGCAGTAATTGTTTTTAACAAAAATTATGTTCCTGCGATATTGATGTATCATTCGGTATCTGCTGATGCAAATCCTGAGAATAGATTAGCAGTAAGCACAAAAATATTTGAGCGTCAGATGCGGTTTCTAAAAGAGCATCAATATAATGTAGTTACTTTAGAGGTTTTGGCAGGTTTGATTAAGGGAAAAAAGAAAGTCCCTCGTAATACTGTGGCAATTACTTTTGATGATGGTTATAACAATAATTATACTGAGGCATTTCCAATATTAAAGAAATATAATCTTGTGGCAAATATTTTTATTATTGTTAATGAGGTAGGCAGGCCGCAAAATGACAGATTGACTTGGAGTCAGATACAGCAGATGCAGGATTCAGGAATCTTTACTATCGGTAGTCATACTCTTGGGCCGGAACCGTTAATTAACATTAAGGATGAAGGAATTGTTAAGGAGCAGGTTTTTGAGTCAAAGAAGGCTTTGGAAGAAAAATTAGGCAGGAAAATTAATGTTTTTAGTTATCCCGAGGGTAAATTTAACCCTAAAATCAGGCAAATGGTAATTGATGCTGGTTATAAGGCCGCAGTAGCTACAAACCCGGGTAAGAAATTTCCTAATGATGACGTGTTTGCTTTAAAGAGATTAAGGATTTCTGCAAATGCGGGTAATCTTTTTGTTTTTTGGATTGAGTCCAGTGGTTATTATAACTTTATGAGAGAGAGCAGGAAGAAATGAAGCGCATAGTTATTTTTAATGTTAACTGGTTAGGTGATGTTTTGTTTTCAACGGCTACAATCAGGAATATCCGCAGGAATTTTCCGGATAGTTACATTGCTTGCGTGATCCCAAATCGCTGTTATCAGATTTTAAAAGGGAATCCTCATTTAGATGAAATAATCATTTTTGATGAAAAAGATAAGCATTCCGGTGTAATTAAAAAATTAAGTTTTATCAAGTCATTAAGAGAGAAGAATTTTGATGCAGCGTTTTTACTGCATCGTTCTTTTACGCGTGCGTTATTCTGCCGGCTGTCTGGTATTCCAATAAGGCATGGGTATTTTACCAAGAAGCGGGGGTTTCTTTTGACAAAAAAAATTATTATGCCAGACAAAGATGCATTGCACCGGATTGATTTTTACTTAAACATTATTAAAGAGGCAGGGCTGGAGGTTAAGGATAGGTTTCTGGAATTCTTTTTTGAAGACAGCGACGCAAAGTTTGTGGATAATTTTTTAAATAAGCATTCAATTTCTAGTGATGATTTTATAGTTGTGCTTAACCCTGGTGGAAATTGGCTGCCAAAGCGCTGGCCTCAGAAGTATTGGGCAGAATTGGCAGATAAGTTAATTAAGGAGCATCGTGTTAAAGTGATTATTACCGGAAGCCCTGCAGATATGCCTTTAGTTTCTGAGATACGAAAGCTGATGGTTAATGATCCGATTGTCACATGCGGAGTATTTAATATAAAACATCTGGCGGCCTTGTGCAAGAAAATCAATATATTTGTTACTGCAGATACTGGCCCGCTTCATATTGCTAATGCTGTGGGGACAGAAAAGATTATTGCGCTTTTTGGCCCTACTTCAGTGCGGGTTACCGGGCCGTACCCTTTGGATAATGTTGAAATCCTGCAAAAAGATGTTGGCTGTCAAATACCGTGTTATGCAGTTAATTGCCAGGATAACCGTTGCATGAAGGCAATTGCTCCGCAGGATGTTCTGGATGTAATAAAGAAAATTAAGCTCTAGGCTGTTTTTATATGCTGGTGAAATTAAATCTATGATTAAGAAAATTCTATTTGTAACACTAAGTAATATCGGGGATGTTGTCTTGACGCTTCCGGTATTAGATTATTTAAAGTCAAATTTTCCTGATTCAAAGATTACAGTTATCGTAGGGCCAAGGCCAGCAGAAATTTTTAAGAATAATCCGAATATAGCAAAACTAATTATTTACGACAAAGAGCTTAGGCTTAGAAGTAAGATTAAGCTTTTGTTAGAGCTAAGAAAAGAAAGTTTTGATTTTGTTGTAGATTTGCGGAACAGTTTTTTTGGTTTCTTCATTCCTGCAAAATATAAGTCTAGTTTTTTTGTGCCGGAAAGCATTAAACACATGCGGGATAGGCATTTTTATAAGATAAAAGCAAAAATCCCAGAGCTTGAAAATAAAGCTCAGGATCTAAAATTGAATTTTGATAAAAAATCTTTATACTTATCGGAAGATGATGAAAAATATATTATAGAAATTCTCAGGCAGAATAATATCGCTCCAGAAGATAAAATAGTTGTTATTTCTGCAGGAGCGCGCAGCCATACTAAAAGATGGCCAAAAGAAAAATTCTCCGAGCTTGTCGGTGTTATAGGAAAAGAGTTTAAAGTAAAAATAATCTTAGTTGGGGATAAGGACGAAGCTGTTATTAATAAATATATTTTAGAGCATGCAGGATATCCAGTTGTTGATTTAAGCGCAAAAACAAATCTGGGGCAATTGGGATGTTTGATAAAGAAGGCGAAGCTGCTTGTTACAAATGATAGCGCGAGTTTGCATTTGGCAAGTTATTTAGATATTGCGGTGGTGGCAATTTTTGGGCCGACAAACGACGAGAAGTACGGGCCGTGGTCAGAGAAAAGTGTAGTGGCCAAGAGAGAGATTTTCTGCCGTTCTTGTGAAGAGGCGCAGTGTCGTTTTGGCACCCTGGAGTGTTTGTTGTTAGTAAAAGTAGAGGACGTAATGAGAAGAGTTAGAGAAATATTGACTCAAACAGTTAATCGTTCTTCGGTTATGTTTGGGGTAAATACACTGCAAGCCGCGCAAATCTATAAACGAATTTTAATTGTGCGCACCGACCGCATTGGCGACGTTCTTTTATCCACGCCAGTTATAAAGGCAATTCGTGCTGCCTATCCAAACGCCTATATCGCAATGATGGTTAGCCCTTATGCAAGAGAAATTGTTGAAGGAAATCCGGATTTAGACGAAGTAATAATTTATGACAAAGATATAAAACATAAAAGCTGGAAAAATTCTATTAAATTTTCGCAAAGACTTAGAAAGATAATGTTTGATTTGGCCTTAATTCTTCACCCGACGAGCCGGGTGCATCTCTTGGTTTTTTTTGCCAGAATACATAAACGTGTTGGTTATGATCGTAAATTAGGTTTTTTGCTTACTGATAGAATAACTCATGTCAAACAGTTTGGAGAAAGGCATGAGTCAGATTATGCTTTGGATTTGGTAAGATATTTAGGTATTCAAGCGAATGATAAAAGTTTATTTATGCCGATAAAACCAGAATCAGAGCGGTGGGTAAATGAAGTGTTTAATCAGATGGGGATTAAAGATAATGAGAAGTTATTGGCAATACATTCTGCAGCAAGTTGCCCGTCTAAGATTTGGCCGGTGAAAAGGTTTGCGGAGCTGGCGGATAAAATGATAGAAAAATACGGATTTAAAGTTTTAGTGGTTGCAGGAGCAAAAGATGCTTCTTTGGCGCGGGGCGTGATTAAGCTAATGAAAAATCAGGTTATTGATTTGGCCGGGAAGACTTCGGTTAGTCAACTGGCTAGTGTTTTAAAAAGATGCCAGCTTTTTGTTTCTAATGATTCTGGCCCGGTGCATATTGCTTCGGCAGTAGGTACACCAGTAATTTCTATTTTTGGCCGTAATCAAAAGGGCCTGAGCCCTGTGCGTTGGGGGCCAGTGGGTGCCAAGGATCAATTTTTACACAAAGAGGTTGGTTGTATTGAATGTTTGGCACATAATTGTAAAAAAGAATTTGCCTGCCTAAAAGCTATAACTGTAGAAGATGTGTTATCTGTAGTAGATGCGGTGTTGCTTTAGAAAGCGCTTTCTAAATGGCTTCCTATAGCCTTGACAAGCCTGGATTCGTAGTATATATTTTAAGTAAGAATTTAAATCCGGCTGCCTAACTATTGGAGGTAATTAGGCTGCCACGGTATCATTAACCGGATTGATCAATTTTGGTCGATTCGGTTTTTTATTTACTCTGCCTTGGAAGTAAAATATGGTAAATGCACAAAATAAAATTACAAAAATCCTAGCATTAATTTTAAGCTTTCTCCTACTCCTAGAACAATCTGCCTTTGCAGCAGATGGTGCTATAGACCTATCCAGCTCATTTAGTAAGCTATCCTCAGGTATCTCTACTAGCTTATCTTCATCTAGCACTAACACTGTATTTCGTCCTATACACCTAAGATACCTAGAATACCTCCCTAAAGACAACAGCTTTAAGCTACTTTTAGATAAAGGAAACGCTCAACAAGAAGCTAATACTAGTCATTCCCGCGAAAGCGGGAATCCAGGCATCAACCCAAGTAACCCAATAACCCAAGCTACTCAAGACCTAATGAAGTACTTCTACATTGGCCTTACTCTACCTAATGATTCCTTCTGGGTTAACCTAAGGCCAGATAGTCCAGATAACATCATAGATAGCCTACTCGCTCAAACAGACATAGGTAGAATCCTCCTTGAAGCCGATGTCCAACTTAAGAAAGACACAGCTAGCTACACTAATCCAGCTACTCCAGAAGGCAAGGTTTACTGGAACAAGCTCTATAAGAAGGCAGAAGAACTCTTTGGAACAGATACTATTGTTATTCCTACTCTCACAAGACCCTGGATAGTCCCAGGAGAGATAATCATAAGAGAGACAGATCCTTCAGTTTACACCAAGCAAGGCCAAGC
>JACROS010000089.1 GCA_016214325.1 Candidatus Omnitrophota bacterium
ATATCCCAAACAATCGTCTTTAAATCCAGCGAACTACTGGCAAAATAAGCATTCCTCAAATTTAATTTTGATGTTCTTGCTGAGCTCCTCGCGCGCATAATATCATTTACATTTGAAGCAATATAATAAACTTCAAAACCACTCAAGCTTCTTGACTTGCTGGCATTAGAATGCACACTTAAAAAAAGATCCGCTCCGGAATTATTTGCAATTTCAACACGCCTGGGAAGAGGAACGAATATATCAGAAGAACGTACCAAAACAACATCCACACCTTGACACTTCAAGATATCAGCAAGCCGACGAGCAATATCCAGGTTAACATCTTTTTCTTTTAGCCCGTTTCTGCCAATTGCACCCGGGTCAAAACCACCATGCCCGGCATCAATGACAATCTTTCGAATTTTTGTAACAGATAATCCCGGCCTTAAAAACTGGCATGTTTGCTTAAACAAATTATCAATAACCTGTTCTTTAAACCTAGCCGGAACAACAACCGCGCCGTTATAAACCTTAACCGGTTGGCTAAGCATAGTTGCTCTGCCATCCACCAACACCAAGCTATCTCCAACTTTTAAAATAATCCGATGAGAATCTTTAACCAGAATAATTGAATTAGTAAATTGATCCTGTTCTAACTCAATATTTTTCAGGCTGCATAAATCTGTTAAGGAATAATAAGTTGTACCGTTTAAATTGTAGGCGGTCAAGTACTCCTTCTGCGGCACAGTAGCGCAACCGATAAAAGCAGTAATTAGCAATACGTAGGTCGTAATTCGTAAAATTGATAAAGTTAGTTTTGATTTAATCATTTTTGTTTTTCAACGTAATCAGATACTGCACTCACTATGCCGCTTGTCGCGGCATTACGTTCGTGCAGTATCCACCAAAATTTTCCTTGTCGGAAAATTTTGGTGGAGGTGGGCGGAATTGAACCGCCGTCCCCAAGCAATCTGATAAAAGCCACTACATGCTTAGTTTATCTTTTATTCTTACTCTCGCGCACTCCGCTAAACAGGATTACGCAAGCCGCAGCCTTTTAAAATTTCATCCCGCATTTAAAGGCAAACCCTGCGAGACTATCCTACTAGCGCTCTAGTTCAGCCCGTAGGCAAGCTGAGTAGAGGCACCCCTACACTTAGTGAGGGGTGACGAAGCAGCCAGCTGGCATTGCCATTGCTGGCATTGCGAGCCGGTTTAACACTGGTGTGTTTGCTTTTAGTTTTTGCAAGGATTGTTAACGCGGCTAACCTCGCGTCCGCGGCATGCTGCTCTTACCCTATATACTTAGGTCGAACCCTTTCACCCCCAAGTTTCTAGCTAAAGCATTTAGTTGGAAACTTGGCACATGGCCCGCCGGAAGGCGGGACAGGTGCCTAAATTCCCCTATCTTCTATTCTTCAACACCCTGCGTAAAGACAAATCTCCTTCTCGCTTTTTTATATCTTCACGCTTATCGTATAATTTCTTTCCTTTACAAAGAGCCAACTCCACCTTGGCAAATCCACGCTGATTAAAATAAATCTTTAAAGGCACCATGGTTAAGCCTTTTTGCGCAAGGCTTCCGGCGAGCCTCAAGATTTGCTTTTTATGCAACAAAAGCTTTCTTGGCCGCATCGGCTCAACATTTAAATAACTAGCCTCTACGTAAGGGCTAATATGAAAATTAAACAAAACAACTTCATTCTTATCTACACGGGCAAAGCTATCATTTAAATTTGCTTTTCCCTCGCGCAAACTTTTTACTTCGCTTCCTTTTAACTCTATACCGCACTCAAATGATTCCAAAACCTCAAAATCTCTGCGCACCTTATGATTACTAATAGAAGCGTTATTTATTTTATCACGCATAGGCTAAAATAAATACTTAAAAATAATGGAAGTGTAATAATGCTAGCCATGTGCCCGAAAAATACACCTTGGCTAATTAACAAATCTTCTTTCTTATAATGCCTAGTAATCACCGATAAAGAAGTTGCCGGAGGTACTGCCAGCTGTATTAATATTAATAAACCAATCAAATATGAAACTTGAAACTTAAAAATTAACCACAAGCCTAATATGGGCAGCATAATTAATTTTACTAAAATAATATAGCTCACTGCGCGTTTATCAACATGCTCAAGCCGCACAGCTGCTAAATTACCACCCACCACAAACATCGCCAAAGGCAGTGTGCAATCCCCAATCATACGCAAAGGTTTTAACAATGTAGCTGGCACAAATTTATTTAACCCAAAAAATACAAGTATCAAACTAAGCAATACTGCAATTACCGGCGGGCTAAATAAAGTGCCTAGTTCAAACTTCTTTACAGCATGAAAAGAAAGCATATACACGCCCACGGACCAAACCAATAAGTTAAACCCTAAAAGAAACAAAAATAAATATGTCAAAATAACTTCTGTGCCTTCTTTAGGCAGTATAGCCACAATCAAAGCTAGTGGCAAATACCCCGAATTCTGAAAACCTACCAAGCTTAAGAATTGCCATTTATGCTGGCGTCCTTTAATAAAACTAACAAATACTGCCCCAAAAATTAAACCGGCAATCGTAATAGCAATACTTAATAAGGGGAAAATCCACCAATTTGGATACAAATCAAATCGAAAATCCTTAATCAGCTGGCAAAAAATCAAAACCGGCAAAGTTACCTCAACCACCAAACGGCTCAAAGTGCTAAGCCCTTCATGCCCAAGGATTTGCTTTTTCATCAACAAATAACCAACAGCGCCCAAAACAAAACTTTGCAACACGGCAAGGCTAGTAATTTTAAATGACTCTAAAAACATATTTTCTCCATTTAAGAAAACAATATTATAACAGTAAAAACTATATGGAGCAATTCTTTTGTAATTGACATATAAGGCGGGCTAAGTTATACTCAAATTACTTTTTACGCGGGGGTGGTGGAATGACAGACACGCAGGTCTCAGAAGCCTGTGTCGAAAGACATGAGGGTTCAACTCCCTCCTCCCGCACTAGCTCAAGGCTCTACAACAGTAATATCATCGGTAAAAGCAGTATAGCTAAAAATACCTTCTTCGTTTTCTCCTTTTACAGCCACAAAATATGTTTTTCCTGTCTTTAATTTTAACCCGGAAATCAAAATATTTAGACGATCTCCTTCTAATACTGAATTATCAACAACCGTCCAACCCCTGATAAATTTTCCATCTTTCTCATCCTGAGTAATCTTATATTGATACTCCAAAATACGTGGATCTGGATTCTCTATACTAACCACAAGCCTATCCCGATTAAGGGTAGTTTTGCCTTCGTCTTTAATATCCGGAGCAGGAATAGCTATAGAATTCCGCCATACTTCCGCTTCAGATAAAATTAACGATTTTCCCGCACGACGCTTTGCTATAACAACCTTAACATATCGGCATTCAACCGGTTCAAAAATTATTTTACACAAGCGTACCGCTTCATTTGGATCAGTTTCTATATTTTCTGCGTTAGAGCCCACTTCTAGCCATCCTTCATTAATATTATTTCTCACAAAAACAGTGGCCTTAGGAATTAAACCAGCATAATAAATCATTACAGAATCAACGTTCTTGTATGACTTTTTAAAATCAAAAACAATCTGTATTTCATCAGTCTTGTTTTCACTCCATTTCAATAAATACTGATTCAAATCAATGGTGTTATCAGTTAAATTTTGATAAAACACATTCTCCCACTGTTTAGATTCTTCGTTATACCTTGGCCCTCGGTTAGTTAATTTTCCTCTTAATAATAATATCTTGCCTAACGAAAGGTCAGGTATGTTATCAGGCGCAGGAATAATGGCGTAATTTCCCTGAGTATCTATATTATTATCTCCCTTTTTAGGCACACCCATAGTCCAGAAAATATAATTTCCAGTTAAGCACTCGCCTCTTTTTGGATAAATTTTTGCCGCCGTAGGAGGAGGTAATTTAAACCTCCAAATGTCCTGTCCGGTCTTTACACCAAGGCCAATCTGTAAATCTCTAAAAAAGTTTTGCCAGCTTGTTTCTTTAACCAAATCTTCTTGAAATGGGTTAAAACCAAAGAATACTGCTTTCCCATTTCCATAATTTTTCATAATCGCCGCTATTTCTCCGCCCGGATATGTAGCAACAACCTGCATTCCATCAGCATTGTTCGGCGTAATAACCATATTAGAAATTTTAGCAGGGATAGGCAGGTCAACATATTCTTTTCCAAGAATAGGACTCTCTAGAAATTTTACTCTATCGTAGTTACCTCTAGAATTTTGTGGGTTTTTAATACCAAATAGCAAATTGCGCTTTGAAATATCTTGTTTTCCGTTATCAAAATAAGACCAAGCTTGCTGATCCGTGCATATCAACGTACCACCGTTTTGAACATATTCTATCAGCCTATTAATTACTACCTCACGCTCATATTTCGCAGAAGGCATATATATTACCTTAAATTTAGACAAATCCACTTTGCCATCTTCTATCTGGTCGTCATCAATAAATTTAAACCACGAGCGGCTATAAGGGCCCAGGAACATATATGCAAATAGATATGCCGGGCTAGATCCCCATAACAAAGCTCTTGCCTGCTCAGCATCCTCAGAGAAAAGAATCGCGCAATCCGCCTCAGGGAAATTTAACTTTTTCATGTTGCTTAATGTATCGACTGCCCTCATCTCTGTCCACCAGCGCTCAGGAGCACCGTAATAATCAGATTGAAAACAATATGGCGGGTTACGAATACCCCGATCAGGCAAAAATACATGGAACCCGGTTCCGCCATTACGAATAATCTGACTCAAAAGCTCTCTTGTCTCCTCGGCATTAAAGTTAGGAGGATTTTCCATCATTTGATTATGCACATGAGCAGTAATATTTACAGGCTTTCCCGTCAAATCACTAACTGCCTTGGTAATAAAACCAAACTTTGCTATATAAGACTTCGGACGAACATCTGCGGCTTGATTCAAAATAATATCAAAATTATCAGCCCATCGGCTAAAACGAAAAGGAGAAAGTCCCGACTGGTCAACATAAGAAAACACAAGAATATTGCTATCTTTACTTTTAACACATTTGTATACCTTTGAAGCCTGTAACATCATTCTTTCTACTAACCAGCGTTTATAAGCTATAAACTGAAAAAAGCGATTAGGATCATCCGGGTCTTCCAATTGGAGATAATCATCCAATCTACATTTAGGTATGCCAAACTTGCCAAAACCAAAATTATTTTTTACCTCAACATTACATTCGTCAATAAACGGATATCTTCCTGTGTCCCGGTATTGAGAATACAAATAAAGAAGTTGATTAGTAACGCTATCCATTGCTTCGTCTGAATTCTGTACTCCAAAAAAATATCCTTTATATTCTCTCAAGTCTTGCTCAATTCCTCGTAAATAATTTTCTTCTGTTCTTGGGTCAAGAACAAACGGCCACCAAGCATGTTGTTCTTCGCCCCGGTTTCGAGGAGCCAGAGGAACCCCCTGAACTTCCATTATATGATTATATGGGAAAAGAATGGGAGTAACCCCAGATTGCCTAAGCTCTCTTTTATATTTCAGAATAAAATCTATCGGGACAGCTAGGTGTAATTTATAATTCTTCCAACGTTTCATCCCACCAGCAACAGTATAGCCTCTTCCATACTGCAGGGCAAAAGCAGGAACATTCACATGGACATCATGAGGCCAATAGTCAGCGCCTTGCTGAATAGATTGAGTATCATCCTTAACCTGAAGTTCTTCAAAAAGCTCATCCGGCACTTGAAAAACTCGCGGTTCATCTTCTGCATGTGCAAAAGAAACTACAAAAAGAAGGCACAGAGATAAAAATCCGAAAAATAGCTTTTTAAAAAACGACATTCTCTTTTTCATAATTTTTAAAGGTAATTTATTAAGCATAACTGCTCCTGTTCTTTATATATAACAAGTATGCCACATTTTTATTTACCTTTCAAGACCCAAAGCTAACCTAGTTGTATTACTAAGGATGAAGAAAAAATAATAAGGGCGTCTTCCAATTCCTGGAAAACGCCCCTTTTATTTTATCCTACTTTTTAAAATATTACTTACGGCTTTGAGCTTAATTGGTCAAGCAGAACTATTATTCTTCTTA
>JACROS010000074.1 GCA_016214325.1 Candidatus Omnitrophota bacterium
ACTGCTAATCAGGTAAGAGAGATTCAGAAAACAGCTGATGGTGTGATTGTTGGAAGTGCAATTGTAAAAAAGATTAAAGAAAATATTAAAGAGCCGGATTTAGTAAATAAGGTTAGTAACTTTGTGCGTAGCCTTAAAGGATGATTCATGTATAAAAAGACGATTTTGGATAATGGCTTAAGGATTGTTTCAAATAATATGCCTCAGAGGCAGTCGGTAGCCGTAGGAATCTGGATTAATGTCGGCGGCAGGTATGAAGATTTTGCTCAAAAAGGTATTTCTCATTTTCTTGAACACCTTTTATTTAAGGGTTCAAAAAAATATTCTTGCCGTAAGATTAAAGAATCTATTGAAGGCGTTGGCGGAGCGCTTAATGGTTTTACTTCTGAGGAACTTACTTGCTATTTGGTAAAGATTCCAAATACCTATTGGGAAATGGCTCTTGAAGTATTGTCAGATATGGTTTTAAATCCGGCTTTGCCTCAAGTTGAGATTGAAAAAGAAAAAGGAGTTATTTTAGAAGAGATTAAAATGTATAAGGACCAGCCGCAAAGCTATGTTTATGAATTATTGGATGAGCTTTTGTGGCCAAACCAACTACTGGGAACTCCGATAATCGGGTCAGTGGAATCAGTTAGTAGTATCAACCGGCAGAAATTAGAATCTTTTAAAGATGAATTTTATAACCCGTTAAATATTACTGTTAGCGCATCTGGAAACTTAAGCCACGAAAAGTTAGTTAAGGCTGCGAAAAAGATTTTTTCTTCAAAGAAGCAAAAAGAAAAGAGTAATTTCTTAAAAGTTGTTGAAGAGCAGAAAAAGCCGCAGTTAAAGTTATTTTCTAAAGACACAGAGCAAACGCATATGGCATTAGGTTTTCATGCCCTGCCGCGCCAGCATCAGCTTAAGCATGCCTTGGGGTTGTTGCATATAATTCTAGGAGCAAATATGTCTAGCCGTTTGTTTAATGAAATTAGGGAAAAACGCGGGCTTGCTTATGAAATTGGCACTTATGTAAAACGCTATTTTGATACTGGTGTTTTTGTTGTGCATGCCGGGATAGATAATAGCAAGGTTAGTGCAGCAGTGGATTTAATCCTTAAAGAGCTTAAAAAGGCAAAAGATACTTTGGTAACAGAAGGAGAGTTTAAACGTGCAAAAGATTTTTATCTTGGGCAGTTAATGTTAGCCTTGGAAGATACACTAGATCACATGCTTTGGATAGGAGAAAGTACCTCTACAACAGATAAAACATATTCTATAAATGAGGTAATTAAAGAAGTGAATGCTGTAACAAGAGCTGATTTGCGTAAGGTAGCTGGAGATATTTTTCAGGAGAAAAAATTGAATCTGGCTTTAATTGGGCCGCTTAAGAAAGATGAAGATGTATTGCTTCAACAGCTAAGAGTAGATTAATTATGTATATGCCTTTGGTATTAGTTCTATTGTTTATTTTGGTAGTTTTATCTTTTTTCTTTTCTGCTTCAGAAACTTCTATTATCGGTTTAAGTAAAATTCGCCTGCGCCATATGATTCAGAAGGGGGTAAAAAATGCGCGCAAAGTAGAAGAACTGCTGATAAAAGTTGACAAGGTTATTGCTGCAATCCTTATCGGAAACAATATTGTTAATATTGCTATTTCAGCTTTAGTAACCGGGGTTTTTGTGCAGATTTTTGGCTATAGATGGGGGGTAATTCTTGCTACGTTTATTACTACTTTTGCTGTTTTAATTTTATGCGAGGTAACTCCTAAAATACTTGCTTCAAAGCATTCAGAGAAGGTGGCTTTATTTACTGCTCCCATAATGGAAGTAGCAATAAAAGTACTTAATCCTTTGATTGTGTTTTTTATCGGAATTAGCAATTTTATTTTAAAAATTTTTAGAATGCCTCAGACAAAAAGGTCGCCATTAGTTACTGAGGAGGAACTGCGTACGATAATAGAAATTGGGGCAGAAGAGGGAGTTTTAGATCAGGAAGAAAGAAAGATGCTTCAGCGGATTTTTGAGTTCGGAGATACTATGGTTGGCGATGTGATGGTTTCTTTGGATAAAATTACTGCTGTAAGTTCGCAGGCAAGCTACGATGAATTGCTTAATATTTTTGTGGAAGAAGGCCATGCGCGCCTCCCGGTTTATAAAGATAAACTCGAGAATATTGTTGGCATTGTTCATGGCCGCGATTTGTTGTACATTCTTAGGGATAAGGGCCTTTTTTTGCTTCAGGATTTGATTCGTGAAGCGGCTTTTATTTCCAGAAAGATGTGTGTTAATGAAGTTCTAAAGAAGTTTCAGGCAGAAAAAATTCAAATTGCCATTGTTACAGATGAACACAAGAAGGCAGTTGGCTTAGTGACGCTAGAGGATTTGATTGAGGAAATTGTTGGCGAGATAGAAGAGAAGCATATTAAGCATGCTCCGAATAAGATTTGACACTAATTTTAAGCTATGGTAATATATTCAGGTATTAACTTATATGTTTATTAAAAGGAGGAGAAGCGATGGCAGAAACAGGGTATTGTGTTAAATGTAAATCAAAAAAAGAAATGAAGGATGAGCAGAAAGTAACAATGAAGAATAAGCGGCTTGCCATGAAGGGAAAATGCAGTGATTGTGGCACCGGTATGTATAAAATTCTAGGCAAGAAGTAGTTCTGCCGGAGGTATTAAGATAGAAACAAAAAGTTTAGCGTTACGTATTGCAGCAGTTGCTAAGTCAAAAAAAGCGCAAAAGCTGGTAATCTTGGATATGAAAGAGGTTGTCGGCTTTTGCGATTATTTTGTTATCTCAAGCGGCACATCTTTGAGGCATGTAAATGCCGTAGCTCAGGCAATAGAAGAAGATTTGGCAAAAGATAAGATAAAATCTCTTTCAAAGATTTCTCCTAATGATGAGTCAGGGTGGGCAGTGCTTGATTATGTTTCTGTTGTAGTGCATGTGTTTTATAAGCCAATAAGGGAGTTTTATTCGCTTGAGCGTTTATGGAGCGATGCCCGTAAGGTTAGGATCCCCAGAATTAAGGTTTAGTCATCCCTTTCTTGTGAATTTCCAATTTTATAGAATGAAATGAAAAATATTCAGACTGTTTTAATAGAAGTAGTAAAAAAATCTTTGCTTAACCGAGGCTTAACACAAGTTTCGGATGATGAAATCATTTTAGATATACCTTCGGATGAGCGTTTTGGCGACCTTTCTACTAATATTGCCCTTCGTTTAAGTAAGCTATTAAAGCAATCTCCACGTGAAATTGGCTTGAGTTTAGCTGGTGATATAAAGAAAATCTTAGATGAGGATCATCTTCAGGGTTTTATTAAAGAAATTAAGGTTGAGGGAGCCGGATTTATTAATTTCTATTTTAGCCAAGAATATTTTTATTCCCAATTAAAAAATATTATTTCAAATGGGAAAGAAGCTCTGCGTATAAACTTGGGTAAGAATAGAAAAGTGCTTATTGAGTTTGTAAGTGCTAATCCTACTGGTTCTTTGTCAGTGGCCCACGCTCGGCAGGCTGCGGTAGGAGATTCTTTGGCAAATATTTTTGATTTTATAGGTTTTAACGCCAAAAGAGAATATTATCTTAATGATGAAGGGAATCAAATTAATATCCTTGGTAATTCTGTTGATTTAAGAATGAAGGAATTGGCTGGAGAAAAAGTTGAATTTCCGGAGAATTATTATCAAGGAAGCTATATTTATGATGTTGCTAAAAAAGCTAAAGAGGACAATGTTGCAAAAGATGCCCTTGGGGATTATTCTGGAGAGTATATTTTAGATATTATCAAGAAGGAGCTGGAAGATTTTGGGGTGCGTTTTGATTATTGGTCAAGCCAAAAGGAGTTAACCAAGGCAGGAAAGATTGAGCAGGCATTTGAGAGCCTAAAACAAAAAGGGTTTCTTTATGAAGATGGTGGAGCGACTTGGTTTAAATCCACAGCCTTTGGAGATGATAAAGATAGGGTAGTTATAAAAAGTGATGGTGCTTATACATATCTTGCTCCGGATATTGCTTATCATGAAGAAAAATACCGCCGCGGATTTGACTGGTTAATTAATCTTTGGGGGCCGGATCACCATGGATATATTAATCGTTTAAAAGCAAGTGTGCAGGCGTTTGGGCATGATGCGGCTTCGCTTTCAATCGTAATTGTGCAGTTGGCAACAATTTTTAGGGATGGTACACCTGTTCAGATGTCTACTCGTAAGGGGCAGTATATAACATTGCGTGAGGTGCTTGATGAGGTGGGTAAAGATGCTGCGCGTTTCTTTTTTCTGATGCGCCGGACATCCAGCCACCTGGATTTTGATTTAGATGTGGCAAAGAAGCAGAGTTCAGAGAATCCGGTTTTCTATATTCAGTATGCTTATGCAAGGATTTCTAGTATTTTACGCTCAAGCCAGGTAAATATCGACGGCGATGTAGATGTGTCTTTATTAAAAGAAAAAGAAGAATTGGCCTTAATTAAGAAGTTGCTGCAATTTCAGGCAATTCTAAATATTTGCCTTGCAACTCAGGATCCTTATATGGTTACGGTTTATTTGCAGGAACTTGCGGAGTCTTTTCATAAATTCTATGATTTACATCGGGTGCTAGGTGTTGGTGATGCCCTGACTAAAGCAAGGCTTGCGCTTATTGAAGGTGCGAAAATTGTTTTAGCCTGTGGATTGGACCTGTTGGGTGTATCAAAGCCAGAAAAGATGTAAGTAATCCTTTATGCGTAGCCATAAAATACTTAAAATATTCCCTAAAAATATCCCCATTCAAAATTCGATCAGTAAAGAACTAGGCATTTCAAATATTCTTACCCAAATCTTAATAAATCGCGGCATAACAGATGTTGATAGTGCAGATAAATTTTTGAAAGTAAGTACGCGTAATTTCCATGATCCTTATTTATTTTTGGATATGCGTAAAGCAGTAGGAATTGTTAAAAAAGCGCAGAAAAATTCGCAAAAAGTTCTGGTTTGCGGCGATTATGATGTGGATGGAATTACTTCGTTGGCTCTTATTAAGGGTACGCTTCAACATGCCGGGCTTAAAGTGCTGCATTATCTGCCGCACCGGATTAAAGACGGATATGGTTTAAATAAAAGCGTGGTAAGTTTTGCTAAAGAAAATAATGTTAAGGTATTGATTACGGTTGATTGCGGGACAAGTAATCATAAAGAAATTAGCGAGTTAAATAAACTGGGTATTGAAGTAATTATTACTGATCATCATGAGCTAGCAGGGAATATCCTGCCGCAGGCAGCAGCAATTATTAATCCCAAGGTGCCAAATTCAGGATATAGTTATCGGGATTTAGCCGGGGTAGGAGTTGCTTATAAATTTGCTCAGGCGTTTTGTAATTCTATGCTTCTTGAGGATTTGGATTTGGTTTCGTTGGGGACTATTGCAGATAGTGTTCCTTTAACTGGGGAGAACCGCCTTATTGCTAAAGAAGGCCTGGCAAGATTCTCTCAGACAAAAAGGCCGGGTTTGCAGGTGTTAATGGAGAAGGCAGGGATTCAGAAGAAGAAATTTACCTCTCAATTTATTAGCTTTATTCTTGGGCCGCGTATCAATGCATCCGGGCGCATGGATACTGCAGAAACTTCCTTAGATTTACTTATGAGTCAGGATAAAGAAGAAGCTAGTGTATTGGCAAAATGTATTGAGGATCATAATCGGCAGCGCCAGAAAGTTGAGGGGAAGATTCTTCAGGAGGCAGAGGATTTAATTAATCGTGAGGTAAACTTTAAGGAGCATAAAGTAATTGTTATTGCTAAAGAAGACTGGCATCAAGGTGTATTGGGAATAGTTGCTTCAAAGCTTGCAGACAGGTTTTATCGGCCGGCAATAGTTATTTCATTAACTGATAATCTTTGTAAGGGGTCTGCTCGTTCAATTAAAAACTTTCATCTTTTTGATGCTTTAAAAGATTGCCAAGATCATTTAAGTGCTTTTGGCGGACATAGCCATGCTGCTGGGTTGTTGATTGACAAAAATAGTATTAATGATTTTAGAAATAATATTAATCGTCTTGCCCAGGAAAAATTGTTGCTTGAAGATTTGCTCCCTAGCTTGGAAGTAGATCTTGAGGTAAGGCTTGGGCAGTTAAATGAAGATATTGTCGCTGAGCTTGAGAAGCTAGAGCCTTTTGGGATGGGAAACCCAGATCCGTTATTTTTTACCAAGAATTTAAAGGTTAAGGGCCAGCCTCAGGCATTAGCCAGAGAAACACTGAAGTTTTGGGTTACAGATGGAGAAGTTACTTTTCAGGCTATTGGTTTTGGGATGAGCAGCCTGAGAGAGAGCTTTCTTTCTGCTTCTAGTTTTGATTTGGTTTATACGCCTAAATTAGATACTTGGCTTGAGGAGCCGAGTGTGATTTTGGAAGTAAAAGACGTTTTCTTTCGTTGACTCTCTCGTTTTAGTTAATTTATTTCTAGGCAGGGCAGAAAATATCCCGGTTAGTATTTTATTTAACCGGGATATAAACTTAAAAACTTATTTGGCTTTTTGAATCAGGCCTTTTTTGATGCATTTTGCGCAGACAAAGACCTTTTTAGGATGTCCGGCAATAATAATACGCATCTTTTGCAGGTTAGGCAGGAATTTACGCTTGGTCCAGCGGCTAATTTTGCTTCCAGTTCCGCCTTTGCTTTTATATTGGCCCTTTCGGGTTACTTTTTTGCCTGTCTGTTCGCCTTTTTTGCAGATTGCACATTTCTTTAACATAATCTATCACTCCTTTACTTTGGATAAAAAGTATACCGGAAAATCCGATATTGTCAAGGAAATAAAGCTTAAACTCTATATTTAAACTTTTTATTGAAAATAGCAGTTTATGGCTGTAAAATTAAACTTCATTATATTCTGGAGGAATAAATCGTGAAAACTAAAATTATTGCCCTAATTTTAATTATTTTAAATATCTTTATTAGTGCGCTTTATGCTTTAGAGATTTCTGGAATGCAGATTATGATGATCGCAGGAGCCAGTTTAAAGAAGCAGTCAGTTGAAGAGGGTAGTTCTGCTAAGATTGTTACTTATGAAGTAAGTAAGCCATTGGATGAGGTGGTTTCTTTTTATGAGTTGTTTTTTAAGGGGGATGGTTTTAATGTTATTGGCGGAAGGCAAAACAATATTTATGATGCAGCGGTGAAAAAAAACAATGTGATGTTTAGTTTGAGAATTTATTCTGAGGCAGATAAAACAATAATTCAATTTAAATGGTAAAGCAGAAACTGCTCGCAGTGACGATAACTGGAATGATTTTAATTTTAACTCTTTCCGGTTGCTCCACTTTATATAATCCTGCAACTGGTAGAAATGAATTTATTATGATTAACAGCCAGACTGAGGTTGGGCTGGGAAGAAGTGTGATTGATGATTTTACTAAAGAGCATCCTCTTGTACGCGACCAGAAAATGCAAGAAAGGGTTTTGTCCGTCGGCCGAAAAGTAGCGTTTGTGTCTGACCGCAAAGATATTGAATATAATTTTTATGTGATTGAAGACAAAGAGCTCAACGCCTCTACTTTTCCCGGAGGTTTTATTTTTATGAACAAGGGTTTGATGGATGTTTTAAATGATGATGAGCTTGCCTATGTTTTGTCGCATGAAGTTGGCCATGTTGCTGCTCGGCATATCGCTAAAAAGATTCAGTCTAATATGGCCTATCAATTGCTTCTCGGGCTTGCTTTTGCTGGAGCAGGAGACCGCACAGGTGGAAGTGTACAAACTATTGCTCAAGGAGTAGATACGGTATATAATCTTATAGCCTTAAGTTACAGCCGAAAAGATGAATATGAAGCTGACCGACTGGGAGTGAAGTATGCTTATTTGGCAGGGTTTAATCCATACGGCTCAATTAACGCTTTGGAAAAGATTAAACAAGGCGAGGGGCTGAATTGGAAAGTTCTGGGTTATTTTCGTACACATCCGTATGTTGAAGATAGGATTAAGGCTTTAAAAATAATTATTCCAGAAACAATAGAAAAAAATAGAAAGGGCATAAATGGAAAATAGTAAATTGGTTTCTGAGTTTTTATCATTGGTTGATGTAGAAAATTTTGATACTGATTACTATAGAAACATATCAGATGGCAAATATTTTGGCATGCCGCTTAAGAGCATTATAGATTCTGAGAAGCGCCTGTGCCTTGAGAGCGAGAAACGCATTGCCTATTTTTCTATGGAATATGGTTCGGCCACCAGTTTTTATAATAAGTTTTCTTCAAACATTCCGGTAGATGAAAGAAATATGAGCCAGGAACAGGAAGTGTTTTCAAATTTTCGCCTGGCAGATTATTTCTTTGCGCTAAATTTGAATAATATTATTGACCTTCCTATTTATAGCGGCGGCCTTGGCGTTTTAGCAGGAGATACAGCTAAAACTATGGCAGATTACCGCTTGCCGGTGGCGTGTGTTGGCATGCTTTGGAGTGCGGGCTATTTTAGGCAGAAGTTTTGGTTTAAGTATGGGCAGGCTCCTGAACAAATGCGTTGGCATTTGGGTTCTTATCCCGGACTTATCCCATTCAAAAACCGAGTAAAGATTTATTTAAAGAATGAAGAAGTAACTTTGAAGCTGTGGAAATACTATGTTTATAACTATGCGCATGATTATGCCATACCTTTAATTTTACTGGATTCTAATATTGAGCCAAATAGTGACCGGGCTCACCGGCTCACTGATCAACTCTACCGCAGTGATAATGTTTGGATCAAGGCTCTTCAGAGAATTATTTTGGGTAAGGGTGGAGTGGCTGCTTTAGATGGGCTGGGCTATAATATTGATACATTTCATCTTAATGAAGGCCATGCGGTTTTTGCTTTTATTGAGAAAGCAAGAGGCAAGACTCCAGAAGAAGTAGATGATTTAAGAAAACATTTTGTTTATACTTGTCACACTCCTGTTCAAGCCGGGCATGACAAGTTTTCTTATGATAACTTGAGCAAAGTGCTTAAAAAGGAAGATTTAGATATTGCTTATAATTTTGGAAAGGATTCCGGCGGGGTTGTCAATCTGACGCTTCTTGCCATGAATGTATCTCGGGTAATAAATACAGTTTCTCTTAATCACCAAAAGGTCATGCATATTCAATTTCCGGCCTACAAGGAAAATATTAAATATGTAACTAATGGCGTGCATCCACATACTTGGATTTCAGAAAATTATAAGCAGGTGTTTGATAATTTTACTTCTGCTTTTGGAGATGTGAAAGCCAATCCTATGGCGCTTGAGAAAGCTTTGACTTTGAAGGATAATCAGAAATTCCGTGCAGATGTTTGGCAGGCACATCAGGCTAATAAGGACGTGCTTTGTAATTTCCTGGATAAGTGGAAACTGGATCAGAATATTTTTACAATTTGCTGGGCAAGAAGAATTGCTGCTTATAAAAGGCCGAGTTTAATTTTGCAGGATATTAACCGGCTGCTGGATATTGCTAAAAGAATTGGCCCTATCCAGATAATTTTTGCTGGAAAAGCCCATCCTGCCGATGATTTAGGCTTTACTTATATTAATCAGATTCTTGATAAGGTTGACGGACTGACAAATGTCTATGATTATTTAAAAGTAATTATGCTTGAGAATTATGAAATATATTTGGCAAAGATGCTTACTTCCGGTGTGGATGTATGGCTAAATAATCCGCTTCCGCCATTTGAGGCAAGTGGAACGAGCGGGATGAAAGCAATTCTTAATGGAGTAATCCAAATTAGCACTTTTGACGGGTGGGTTGCAGAAGCTGCAGATAAAGAAATTGGAAAGATTTTTGGTTATCGTAATGAGGAGGGTAAGATTGGAGATGAATATAATCTGCATATTCAGGATGATGCGCAGAAATTATATGCCAGCCTTGAGGAAATTGTAGATTTGTATTATAAGACAAATCTACATGGCAAAGTGGATCTTAACTCGCAGTGGATTGATTATATGATTAATTGTATTGCCTGTGCAGGGCATTTTAATACTTATCGCATGCTTGATGAATATAAGAAGATTATCTGGGGGAGAAAGTAGGAGCTATGTTTATTTTTTCGAATTTTCTGATTGCTCTTTCAAAGATAATTGAAATTGTTTTAACTTTTCTTTATTGGTTGATTCTAATCCGTGCTTTGATTAGCTGGGTTAATCCGGATCCTTTTAATCCGATAGTTCAATTTTTGTATAAAGCTACTGACCCGATACTTGGGCGGATAAGAAAAATTCTACCTTTACAATTAAAGATGGGTATTGATATCTCTCCGATAATCGCTATTTTGATAATTATTTTCTTGCAATGGTTTTTGGTGAGAAGCCTTGTGGATATTGCATTATCCCGGAATTTGCAATAGGATTTCGGTAAAATGTCTCTAAATCTTTGCCAATACTGCGTTATGCTCGCAAAATTGTCCTCGGCGTATCGCACTGGATACGTCTGCGGGAATTTTGTTCGCATGTCTTGTCAAAGATTTAGGCCATTTTCCTCGAAACCTATTGCAAAATCCGGGATTAAGGATTAAATAGAGGAGGTTTGGCAAATGTTCAGGGAAAAAATTAAAGTATTGGATTGTACGATTCGAGACGGCGGCTTGATAAATGACCATGATTTTGATTTTCGTTTTGTGCGCGAGGTTTATAAGGCGCTTTCTGAAGCAGGTGTTGATTATATGGAAATCGGTTACAAGAATTCCAAAAAGCTTTTTGACCCAAAGAAATTCGGTAAATGGAAATTTTGCGATGACGACGATATTAAAAAAGTTATTGAAGGTATTGAGTCAAAAACAAAGATTTCTGTAATGGTGGATGTGGATCGGGTGGATATGGAAGATATTAAGCCGCGTAAAGAAAGCCCTGTTGCCATGGTCAGAGTGGCATCATATGTCAAGGATATAGATAAAGCAATTTATCTGGCAAATGGATTTGCAGACAAAGGATATGAAACTGCAATTAATATTATGGCTATTTCAAAGGCTTTGGATAATGAGCTGACTGAATGCTTAATTCAACTTGAGAAAGAGGCAAAGGTTCAGGTGGTTTATATAGTAGATAGCTTCGGTGCTTTGTATCAGGAAAGTACGGAATTTTTGATTAAGAAAGCAAAAAGTATTCTTAAGACAAAAGAAGTTGGAATTCACGCCCATAATAATCAGCAGCTTGCTTTTAGCAATACCATTGAGGCGATTATTCATGATGCTAATTTTGTAGATGCTACTGTTTATGGCTTAGGAAGAGCAGCAGGAAATTGTCCGCTTGAATTAATGCTGGGGTTTTTGAAGAATCCAAAGTTTGATATTCGCCCGGTGCTGGATTTAATTTCAAAAGAATTCATTCCTTTAAGAGAGAAAATGGAATGGGGCTATATTATTCCTTATGCTATAACCGGTATTCTTGATGAACATCCGCGCACGGCAATTGCTTTGCGTGAGAGCAATAAAAAAGAAAATTATCGTGAGTTTTATGATAGCTTGGTTGGGCAGGATGAGGATTAAATCAGGGCTTAGCGCACAAAAATGAAAATAGAAGAATTTAGGAAATTACCTATTCTTGGTATTTTAAGAGGCATTGAGTTAGACCTAATTGATCCGCTTATTCAGGCAGTTATTGCAAGCGGCTTAAAGACTATTGAAATTACCATGAATACTAAGTCAGCGCCTGAATTAATCAAGAAAGCTGTTAAAACTGCAGGTGGCAGTATGAGTGTTGGAGCAGGAACAGTGTTAAATATTCAGGATTTAAAACTTGCGCTTGATTCCGGAGCTGCTTTTATTGTCAGTCCGGTGGTGGTTAATGAGGTGATGGAATATTGCGTGAAAAACAAAATTCCGGTTTTCCCCGGAGCACTCACCCCGCAGGAGATTTTTAAGGCTTGGCAAATGGGAGCAACCATGGTTAAGGTTTTTCCGGCAAAGTTCTTTGGCCCAGAATATTTTAAGGAAATAAAAGGCCCGTTTAATGATATTGAACTTTTAGCCTGCGCCGGTGTTACTGCTGAAAATTTAAGGACCTATTTTTCAAGCGGGGCAAGTGCGGTTTCTTTTGGTGCAGGAGTTTTTAAGAGAGAGTGGCTTTTATCAAGGGATTTTGCCAGTATTAGCAGGGTGATCAAGGGTTTTTTGCAGGAATATAAAATGTTAAAACGAGGGTAATATGGATAACTTAAAGCCGAAGTCTGTAAAGAGCCTTGAAGAGAAAATGGAAAATATGGATGCGGATTCACTGAGGTATCATATTATGAATAGTGCCAAGAATTTTAAAACCTCGTGGGTAGAATTAGGCCGGTCGCTTTATTCTGTTTATAAAGATAAATTGTTTAAGAATTGGGGATATAGCACGTTTGATATTTATTCTGCTAAGGAAATTGGTATTAGAAAGCAGACGGCAATGAAATTACTGAGGTCTTATTATTTTCTGGAAAAAGAAGAGCCGGCAATTCTTAAAGAAGACTATAAAGAGAATGCCCAGCCTGCTACTTTGCCAAGTTATGAATCAATTGATGTTTTGCGCCAGGCAAAAAATAAAAAAGCACTTGATGCTGAGGATTATGCCAGCCTTAAGAAAGAAATTTTTGAAAAAGGCAGAGACGCTCGTGATGCTAAGAGGGATTTGACTACTTTAATTCGCCAAAGACAGGAACTTGATCCTGATGAGGCTTTTGAGAAAAAGCGCCTTGCTGCAGTGCGCAGGTTTTTGGGTACTTTGAAGGCTATTAAGCAGGAAATTGAATCGCATAAGCTGGTTTCTGCTAGTATTATTAAGGAAGCTGCTAGTTTAATCCAAAAGCTGGAAGCTGAGCTTGGGTAAAAAACAGGAAAATTATTTGACAAATTGTTAAAATAGTGTAAACTCTAAAGAGTTTTACAAAGTATTTATAATTTGGGGTTCTGGTTGTTGGAGGCAACTGGAATCAGGTTGTAAGTTTAACCGAATTGATGTTGAAATGGTCAATTCGGTTTTTTTATTGAGGCCACAACTTATGGAGCGAATGTAATGAGCGAACATAAGTTGTATGGCCGAAATAATCCCGAGCTTGCGCATGAAATTTCGAAGAAATTTCAAAGCGTTTAAGCGAGGGAGAGATACCAGATAAAAATTATTTAAATTTGAGAAATCTCGGATTTTCGCTGATGAAATGAAAGGGTGAAGCAATCTACAAGGAGCCTTTAAAATGTCTAAGAAACTCAACAAAATCGCAGCAATCATTCTTTCAACTACACTTATCTTCCAGCAAGCAGGTTTTGCTCAGGTAACAGCACAACTTGATTTATCAAGTCATTTCGCAAGCATGGGTGCAGGTATGGCTACAGATAAATTTCGTCCTATCCACCTGCGTTATTTGCAATATTTACCTCAAGAGAATAGCTTTAAGCTACTTTTAGATAAAGGCACCCAACCCAATAACCCAATAACCCAAGTAACCACAGATCTAATGAAGTACTTCTACATTGGCCTTACCTTGCCCAATGACACTTTTTGGGTGAACTTGCGTCCTGATTCTCCGGATAATATCATAGACCAGGATTTAGCCAAGACTGAGCTGGGTAAAATCCTTCTTGAAGCAGATTTACAGCTTAAGAAAGATACTGCACAATTCACCAGCCTTCAATCTATAGAAGGTAAAGAATACTGGAGTAAATTATATAAAAAAGCAGAAGAACTCTTTGGAACAGATACTATTGTTATTCCTACTCTCACAAGACCCTGGATAGTCCCAGGAGAGATAATCATAAGAGAGACAGATCCTTCAGTTTACACCAAGCAAGGCCAAGCCCAGAGTCAAAGCGTTTACACTGAGCGAGGGCAAAGCCCGAGTCGAAGTGCTTAC
>JACROS010000075.1 GCA_016214325.1 Candidatus Omnitrophota bacterium
ACAACACTATATCTTTTAACAATAGGTTATTCCAGATAGGCCCTTCTGAGTTACGCGTATCTTTTGCTAAATGCAAAGTTATGGTTTATGAACACATAGACGGCTCAATAAGCGTAGGATATGGTCCTCATATGTTGGGTTCTTATCTGCCCAAGGGGTCATCCACATATCCACAGTATTCACAAAAAGAAAAGGCAGCCAAAAGAAAAAAGGCTGCTACTAATTTTAACCAAAAGCGGACACATCACTTGTTAAGAAAAGCGGACATCTTGACTATTTAGTTACATGTAGCGGAGAAATTAATTGACGAGATGATGTTGTTAAACTAAAATAATGTTCTGCTTTTGGCCCCATCGTCTAGTCAAATGAGCATATAACCTATGGCGCTCTATGACACAGGATGCGGCGACATAAGTTATAAATGCGAATTTGATCCTGAGCGAGGGAGCGATAGCGACCGAAGCAAAGGACCTGTATATCGGCCCCATCGTCTAGCCTGGTCTAGGACGAATGGTTCTCAGCCATTAAACACGAGTTCAAATCTCGTTGGGGCTAGTTAATTTTTTCGGTTCTGCCGACGCTCACTTTTGCTCGGTCGGCACCCCGACTGAGCCGTTAGGCGAACGTCGGGGAAATCCGGTTGGGGTTAGTTTATTTCCAGTACATTTTTTATTATCTAATTTACGAGACTATCTTTTTAGGTGGGAAAAGTATTCTTTACAAGCTGGGTGCGGTCTTTAATATATACTTCCGCTTCTTCGAAAGAGATGGTTCCTGTCTTCTGTAAATTAATAAGCGAGCTGTCCAGGGTATGCATGCCAAATTGAGCCCCTGATTGCAGGGTGTTTCGTAATTGCTCAGTGTTTCCTTGTCGAATAATATTTGATACCGCAGGTGTTTGTATAAGAATTTCTGTAGCAACAACAAGCCCTTCTTGGTCCTTTCGCGGCAGAAGTACTTGTGCGATGACTCCTCTTAAAACTTCAGCCAACTGCATTCTTATCTGCGGCTGTTGTCCTGCAGGAAAGACATCAACAATTCTGTTTATTGTAGAAATGGCATCTGTGGTATGCAGTGTGGTTAACACCAAATGGCCTGTTTCAGCTGCAGTTAAAGCAACTGAAATTGAATCCAGATCCCTGATTTCACCAACAAGAATCACGTCAACGTCTTGCCGGAGAGTATGTTTTAATCCTTCAATAAAAGAATGACAGTCAAATCCGATTTCTCTTTGGCGAATAATGCTTTTTTTTGATTGGTAAAGATATTCAATCGGATCTTCAAGGCTGATGATCATGCATTTTCTTGTGGTGTTAATCAATTCAATTATGGTTGCTAATGTTGTGCTTTTGCCGCTTCCTGTCGGCCCCGTTACCAAGATAAGGCCGTTAGGTTTTTTAGCAAGTTCTTTTGTCGCTGGCGGAAGGCCAAGCTCTTCTACGGATTGAATCTTTGTGGAGATAAATCTGAATGCAGCGCCGAGTTGGCCTTTTTCTTGGTGGATGTTTACACGAAAACGCCCAAGGTCATTTATGTATGAGGTATCTAAATCAAGGTGTTTTTCAAAAATGGCCTTTTGAGAGTCACTCAAGAAACCATAAATCAAGTTTTTTACTTCATCTGCATTAAGCGCTTTGTCATGTATAGGGGCAATCTTGCCAAATAGGCGCATAATCGGAGGCTGATTTGACACAAGATGAATGTCAGAAGCCTTCTTTTGTACGGCAAAATTTAAAATATTGTCCAGGTTTACCGAAAGGACATGTTTTTTAAGAAATTCAGAATATTTTTCCTCAATTTGTGTGAAAGACAGGCCTATTACATATGATTTTCCTCCAGCAAGTTCTTCAATCCGGACAATTTTTGCTTGTGCTTTAATAGGAGAGTTTAGTCGGAGGCTTTTTATGAAAAGGTCTAAAACAGTCCCAATGGCCAGAGGTTCGTAAATTTGCAGAAAAATTCCTCCTTGGCTCATGTCTACAGAAAGAGCATCTTTATAAATTGGATTTATCTGGCCTGCTGGACAATATTTTACTTCTAAAGCCACAGGAATGCGTGCATGCCTTCTTTTTTCTGTAAAATTAACCATGGTTGTAAGTATATCTTTGAAGAGCTGCCTTTGCAAGTAAAAAATGCGGTTGCTAACAAAGATGAACTCTATAGCATGTAGGCAGAGGCAATGTCTCGTTAGAGAAAGTAGAAAATATAAATAAAAAAATATTTAGTGTAAAAAAATATCTTGCATTCTTAATTTCTTTATGATAATAATCATTAATAAATTGTACAAGGAGGTTTGATGCGGGAACATTTAGAATTTTTAAAGTTTTCCAGTGTGGTGGTGAAAGCTGCTGCCTGGGTTTTTTTATTTTTCGGGGCCGTTGGGGGAGCTGCAATAATGCTGGGTTTTGCCAGCGCGTATCCTCGCTGGATGGGCCTTGTGGTTTTGGCGGTGTATGGCTTTCTGTTTTTTTTCCTATATATAATTGCCAAGATTGCAGAATTGTTGATTAAGATTATCAACGAGATTAAAAAAGAGTAGTTTTCTAAGGAGGCTGAAAGATGAATAGGAAGCTTTATGTGAGCATATTTTGTTTAGTAATGATTTTGGCAGGTTGTGATAAATTAGGCATGTTTCAGGCAAAAACAGCTGTAGAGAAAAAGGTAGCTCCAACTGCAGCCTTTGTAGGTAAGGGGCCGGTAGTGGCAAAAATTAATGGAACAATGGTTACACTTGATGATCTTAATCAGGATTTAGAGGCTTACAATGCTTCAGTTCCTGCCGACAAACCAGAATTAAAAATTACCACCCGCGATAAAAAGATTGAGTATTTGAAGAATGACAAGGTTCGTCAGATACTTTTATACCAGGAAGCACTAAAGCAGGGCCTTGATAAAAAACAGGATATATTGTTGGCGCTTGAAAAAACAAAGCAGAATTTGCTTGTGTTAGAACTTGTGCGTAAAGAAACCGAAAATGTGGATGTTACCTCAGGGGAAATCGAAGAATACTATAATTTGTATAAAGACAAATTAAAGGAACCTGAAGAGAGGCAGATTAGGGAAATTGTGGTTCCCGGAGAGCAGGATGCAAAGGATATTATGATTCAGCTTTTACAAGGGGCGGATTTTGCTACCCTTGCAAAAGACCGCTCAAAAGCAAAAAGCGCTGTTTCTGGCGGCGATCTTGGGTATTTGCAAAGAGGCAAAAAATCAGAGCAATTTGATGCGATCGCTTTCTCGGATTCTTTAGAAGTTGGGAAAGTTAGCAGTATTTTTAAGAGCCCCGACGGATATTGTATTGTTAAGTTAGAAGGAAAACGCGGCGGAAAGCAAAAAACTTTATCAGAGATGTGGGATGATATTAAGAGAGCGCTTGTGTTTTTAAAGCAGCAACAGAAAATGGAAAACATGATTGACCAGTTAAACCGCAGCGCAAAAATAGAAATTATTGAGGGAGAAATTAAATAATATGCAAAACATGCAAAAAAAGATACCAATGGTTTTAATCAGCATTGTTTTGGCAGTAGTTACTGTTTTTACGGTTAAATACCTGATAGAAACTGAGAAGAAGAAGGTTACAGAAAG
>JACROS010000076.1 GCA_016214325.1 Candidatus Omnitrophota bacterium
ATAATCATAAGAGAGACAGATCCTTCAGTTTACACCAAGCAAGGCCAAGCCCAGAGTCAAAGCGTTTACACTGAGCGAGGGCAAAGCCCGAGTCGAAGTGCTTACATCTACAAAGCTACCCTTAAGGTAATGCTAGAAGAAGACTATTTAAAAACTGTCCCCAGTCCCCTGTCACCTGTCACCAGCCAATACCAATTCAACAACGACCCCAGACTAAAAGAACTCAACTCTTACTCTACTAAGCTAATAAAGGAACTCATTATCCCTAAACTAACTAAAGAAGTAAACTCTTCTAAGAGATATGCTTCACTACGTCAGGTGTATTATTCATTAATTATGGCACAATGGTTTAAGGCTCGCTATCATTCACAGAGAGCAGCCTCGTCATTGCGAGTCTCGCCACCGAAGGTGGCGGTACGAAGCAATCTCGATTCTAACGTAGCCAATCTCATAGATTCTAAGAACCTCTCTAGCCTAACTTCTAAAACTCCCTGGAATAAACAAGACTACTATAACCAATACCAGCATTCATTTGCTAAAGGAGAATATAATACTAAAGAAACAGTCTATACCCCCACAGGACAGGTGATCAGGAGTTATATGAGCGGAGGGATTGGTTTTGGTGATCCAAGCACAGGCTCGTCTAAAATCATAACAGCAGTAGAGCAGAATAAAATTGCTGGTAGTCCGGCAAGAACTAATGTCCTTGAGAGTAAATTCCAGTCTGTATCTGTGGATGCTGATTTAAGAAAGATAATAATACAACCAGAAGCATCACAGTCAACAGTTTCTTCGCCTGTTACACCGACAGCAGCCGGGAACACTTTTAAGCGCATTTCAGAATCATCTCTAACTAAACAAGCCGCCTCCTCGGCGGTGGAAGATCCGGCTAACAATGCGCGTAAGAGAAGCTTATCTTTGGAAGAGGCTGAATTAGTAGAAAAAATGTTTGATGTTTATAATAATATATTTAGTTTAGGTAAAACTCCTCAAGAAAGAGCTGAGGCTATTCAAGAGGATTTTTTCGCAGAAAACTTTACAAGATCTACGCCTTTTTTACTCTCTTTGATTACAAGTTTAATTAGCACAATTTCATTTCTGACAATTTCAGCGTTTGCTTTGAAAGGAAGGGTTAGTATTGAAGTCTGGGGTTTAACTAGCCTGTATTTATTACCTATTGCTTGGGTTTCTAATCGTCTCGCCGGCCGTCTTTCTCCTCTGGGTTTGCATGACCCCCGGACAGGAAAGGTGAGCTTATCTTTAACATCGCTAGAAGCAAACGGAGATTCTTATCAAGCAGAAACCTTCTTAACCATAGGGCATGAATTAGCGCATAAACTCGGGCTACCGAGGCATAGGTTATTGGCAAATGCCTATGCTTTAGTAGCTTTGCAAAAAATAAAATCCGGGGCATGGTTAAGCGAAATGCAATTTACTATACACAACGCCTTTTCTTTGGTTGAGAGCGTCATGGCATTTACCGACGATCAAGCGCTAAGGGAGGTTATGATTAGAAAAATTTCCAAGGAACCAGCCTGGATGAAACGCTTTAATGAAATTAAAAATTATAGCGATAGGCATGAGTTGATGCAGCAGGTATTTACCCAGATAAAAGATGAAGATTATCCTTTACCGCAAATTGAAAGCGAAGATGATTCGCCTTATGTTTACGGCTATGGAATGAAAATGGGGATTTTGGCAATCCTTAGTTATACGGATATAGACGATGCCTTGCGTTATTTATATCGCTTGGGTGAGACTGAAGAATCTGCGCTTGAATCTGAAGAGCTTTCGTTGCATGAGCGACAAAGACGTTCCTCCTCTGCAGTAGGGTATAAAAATTCAAGCCGTACTTGGCAAATAAATAAATTGGTTTTGACCAGCATTCTTAGTGTATTAATAACTGCGACTCCTTTAGTCCAGCCGCTTTTTGCTGCTGGGCCAAGACATAAAACTAAGCCAGCGCCAATAGCTTATGTGTCGCCGCAGGACTTGCAAACAAGGCTGAGTCAATCCAGGCTATTTACCATGCCCCTATCAAGCACGCTATTAATTTTAAAAGAATGCAGTCCGTCTTTGCAGGTGTCGTTTTTTGATTTGTTATATAAATGGTATGAAGCCAAGCACCCCTTAGTATCTCTCGAGGAGTTTGAAGATTTGATTAGAGGAATGGGCTCTGTTGGGTTGCAAAGAATGTTTAAACAATACCTGACAGAAGAAGGGCGCAGTAATGATGTATTTGCTCGTAGTGAATTGGAGTATAGTTTGAGAATTATTTCAAGTGTGGAATTTACGGAATTACTTGCAGAGTTAGAAAAGAATTACAATATCAACGATGCAGCAAATCCAGCTTATGAAGCATTTTCTATTTTAAATAATTCAGGTGATCAGAAGACGCGGTATCTATCTGCACTGCGGTCAGCAGAATTTAAAGAGTTTTGCTCTTTTCTTCGGATGAAATATAAAATTAATCCTGCAAATAATATCAGGAAAGTGTTGGATATTTATTTAAACCCGGTTTCTTTAGCAAAATATCGAGCTGGGCCCGATAATTTAGAGAGGGTAATTGATTTGTTTAGAAAGTATTTGCCGCATAGTTTGCTAGATACGATAGGCTCTCTTGATTTCTTAAATAGAGTTTTTTCAATGAACCCAGATCAAATGCAGGCTCTAAATAATGGGCAACTTGAACAGCGTTTAATTAGAATTTCTGCAGCATATAATGAATTGGTGGCAATTTACGGTTTGATTGTTGTTAATCCAGAGAATGATTTATCGACAGTTTTCTGGGATTCTTTTGAAAATACAGTTAATGCATTGCAGTCTCCAAAAGTGCAGCAAGACAGGCGTTATTATGAAACACATTATCTGAATAAAACAGGTGTTGTAACAATGAATTATCTTTTTGATTATGGCTTTCTAAGGCACTATATAGAAGTTTCCAGTTTAAAACGGGTGGCAGTAGAAAAATTTGATGAGTTTTTGCAGATATTTGGTTTAAATTTAAGCACTGTGAGTCTAAGCCAGATAGATGAAATAAATTTTGGTGCCAATCCTGGCGCTTTTATCAATAAATTGATAAGCAATGAGGATTTTAAGAAATTTGTTACAAATTTGCTTACAAAATATCCAGCTTTAAAAGCGCAGTTGTTTTCTGGCTCATGTTGGGAAGTAATTTCTAATATTATTACTGCTTATAATAATAAGAGTGCTTTTGATAAGATTAATGCTGATAGTAATTCTGCAGGAAAACGTGCTTTGCCTATCTTTGTTTTTAAAAATAGCGAGCAGTTGTTGGAAGTTGCGCGTGTAGTAAAAGAAAAGTTTCCACAGATTATTCTTTGGCAACACGCCAACAGCAATCATGAAGTTTTGTGGGCGCGTGGAATAAGTGATAGTCGTGATCCAGAAGAAGCTGTAATGCGTATTTTAGTGTTGTTAAGTTCTGATCGTGCGCAGAGAGTTTATCAAAGCTTGGTTGAGGGCTGGGGTTTTCAAGTAGTGCCGTTAGATTTTTTGTTGGATATTTTAAAGACACCGAGCAAGGTGTCGTTTATTCTGTTAAAGAAAAATGTGGAAAAGTTCCAACAGTTGCGTAAGTTGTATTCTTTTGATTTTGGCTTTGGTAATCCTGGTTATTCGCGCATGGATTTTTATCTTGATATATCGGGTTTATCTGAAATTATTGCGCAATTTAACTTTTATGCTCGAAAAACCACTGTTTTGCTTATTAAAAAACATTGGGGTCATTTATTTAAAAATCAAAAGAACTCAATTGCAAGTTTTTGGACAGAGGTGAAACGGTATTCCCTTATTATTCATCATTCGCAATTTTCTGAAATATCCATGGTTTTGGAAAGAGATTTTGGGATACGTGGTTCAGCCGCATTAGACCTATGGATAGAGAAAATTCCGGATGGATATTTGGATAGTATTAAAAGCCATGTTGTGCAGGAGAACTTCCGCAGGCTCAAAACATTTTTTATGACGGAAGGAGTGAAGATTAATAATTGTAATTTGCTTAAAATGGCATTTCAGATCAAAGCCGATATTCAGGAGGTTGTTAACAATTTGCATATTTTGATAGAGATGGGCTTTAGGATTAAGGAAATTGACTTTTCTGTTAATGTTGGGTCAAAGGATTTTTATTATTTCTTGAAGTATATTTTTGGGGATAAGCAGGTGAGAGAAGATCTAAACAGTCAAGAATTTAGGAGCTTTTATCAGATGGTTATGCGTGTTTTGTATTTTGGCAACTTAGATATTATGGCAATACCCGAATTGTCAGAAATTTTTCACAAGACATCTAAAGAGCAAAAAGATATTTTAGCAAGTAAGAAATTTGATGAGGCGCTTTCTTTTATGCGCACGAGGTTTAACATTACTGA
>JACROS010000081.1 GCA_016214325.1 Candidatus Omnitrophota bacterium
AACCTGCACCTACTTCAAGATTATTATTTTTAAAATACATTTTTTTTTTTTTTTTCGAGCTTAAACGCAATACCGCATAATTCAATCCATGATCGCTAATTAAAACATTGCTTCCTGCTCCGATAACAAAAACAGGAATTCGATTTTTCTTTGCCGATAAAACCAAATCCTGCAGATGCCTGGTAACAAGAGGCCTTGCAAAAAATTGTGCAGGGCCACCAATCTTAAAGCTAGTGTGCGCCCTAAGCGGCTCCTGCAACTTTACTTTCAAATTTGAGTCTTTCCACCAATTCTTCACAGTTTTTAATTATATCTCCAGCTCCCAGAGTAATCACTAAATCCTCTGGCTCAATAATTTCTAAAATATGTGATACAATTTCTGGCTTTGGTAAATACAAAACTTTTTTATTTGGATAATTTGATTTTATCTTATCACAAAGCACTTCAGCATTTACTCCGTCAATAGAGAGCTCACTTGCAGGGTAAATATCTGTAACTAATACGTAATCTGCGTCGCTAAAACATTTTCCGAACTCATCCATCAAAAGCTTTGTCCGGCTAAAACGATGCGGCTGAAAAACAGCAATAATTCTTTTTTGTTTTAGGTTCTTAACCGCAGCCAGCGTAGCCCTGATTTCTGTAGGATGATGCGCGTAATCATCAATAATCGTAATTTGATCATTACTAAATTTGATTTCAAGCCGCCTGCCTGCGCCCTTATAATTCATCAAGGTTTTCTTAATTACATCTAAATTTATCCCTAACTCAAGGCCCAGGGCAATCACGCTAAGTGCATTTGATACATTGTGCCTTCCGCCAAGAGCCAAGCCAAACCTATCTACAAATTTATCCTTGTAATAACAATCAAACTCAGAACTTAATCCGCTAATTAAAATATTCTTTGGATAAATATGCGCGTTTTTTGTAAGCCCAAAAAGAATATATTTACTTCTATAATCCTTTAACAACTCTTTAAGATAAATATCATCGTCACAACAAAACAAACATCCGTCATCTTCAGTGCGCTG
Organism: Candidatus Omnitrophota bacterium; assembly: GCA_016214325.1. Lineage (GTDB taxonomy): Bacteria > Omnitrophota > Gorgyraeia > Gygaellales > Profunditerraquicolaceae > JACROS01. The sequence goes on from JACROS010000081.1 coordinate 1,029, forward strand.
CATAAACTGACGAAAAGCCTCTAGTTCATTATCAAAATTCTGATAATAATCCATGTGTTCGCAGTCAATATTAGTAATCACTGAATATTTAGGACGATAATACAAAAATGAGCCATCCGATTCATCTGCCTCGGCAACAAAGTATTTGCCGTTTCCAAAACATGCATTTGTATCAATATTTCTTAAGATTCCACCCACAGCTACCGTAGGCATAAAGCCGGCTTCAAGAAGCAAATATGCTATTAAAGAAGTAGTAGTGGTCTTTCCGTGGCTGCCGGCAACAGTTACAACTATTTTATCCTGCATGAGCTGAGCCAGGGCTTGTGCTCTTTTTATTAAAGGAATACCGAGCTTTCTAGCCTTTACTATTTCTGGATTATCCTCTTTAATTGCTGAAGAATAAATAATCAAATTAGCAGAATCAATATTTGAAGAAGCATGGCCAATAAAAATCTTTGCTCCGGCATTACTTAGCTCAGCTGTTATCCTGGTTTCTTTTACATCTGAACCGCTGACTTCTATGCCGCTACGCATCAATAAATGCGCAATTCCGCTCATTCCGATACCGCCGATTCCAATCAAATGATAGTGCTTATGCATATGTTGCAAAATTATATTTTTAAAACTTCATCTATCAACAAATTGCAGGCATCACTAGAAGGAAAACCTTCATAGGCCCGACTCATCTTCTCAACCCTGCCCGGATCATTAATCAACTCAACCAATGCCTTGCGCAGTAACTCAGCATTTAAAACATTTTCTTCAATTATTATTCCAGCACCTTGTTCCTCTAAAACCTTCGCATTCTCCAGCTGATGGCCATAAGCAAAGGGAAATGGTATTAAAATTGCCGGTAATTTAAAATGAATCAACTCGGCAACTGTTGTTGCACCCGCGCGGCAAACAGATAAATTCGCAACACTGTAAGCATACTGCATATCTCCAAGAAATGCAACTACTTTAGCCCTTAAATTCAATTCTTTATATGCATTAGTTAAAAAATCTGTGTCATTAGATCCTGCAATATGCATTACCTGAATATCAAATCTTCCGGCCAAAACTGCCATCGACTCAAGAAAACATTCATTAATTCTACGGCTCCCCTGGCTGCCTCCCATCACAAGAATTGTCAGCTTATCCTGATCTAGCCCTAAAAATTCTAAAGCCCCCAGCCTATCTACTCTTTTTAAAGAACTCCGCAGTGGATTACCAGTTAAAACTATCTTTTGCTTATTAACACTAAACAAATCTTTTGTCTTATCAAAAGAAATTGCAACCTTATCCACAAACTTTGCCAGCAGCCTATTGGCCTTACCGGGAATCACATTTTGCTCATGCAGCAGTGTTTTTATACGAAAAAACCAGGCAAATAAAACTAACGGTAAAGAATCTGCGCTTCCAAAACCAACAACAACATCTGGGCGGTATTTAAGCAAGATCAATAAACTTTCAAAAGTACCTTTTATGAAATCAACAACTGCTTTAAGATTCTTATAACTAACGCACAGCTTAATTACTGCAGTAGAAATATACTCTACCTTAATATTTTTCTCAATAACACAAACATTCTGGCTTCTTCGAGGCAAAACCAGTAAAAGATTTATCTGGTTATCTTTTTTTACTAAGCCTTCAATCAGGCTTAACGCCGGGAAAATATGCCCGCCGCTTGCTCCGGCAACAACTAAAACTTTTTTAACCATTACGGATATTCTCCTGAACGCGCAATGTTCATCAGAATACCTACGCTAACCATATCAAAAATAAAAGAAGAACCACCGTAGCTAATAAAAGGAAGCGGCAATCCTTTAGTAGGGAAAATACCGCAAGCAACCCCAATATTAATCACAGCTTTTAATGTAATCATCATAATTAATCCTAAGCTAAGGAAATACCCAAATTTATCCGGAGAGTTCTTCATTATCTTAATACCTTGCTGTATAAATAAAATAAATAATACAATCACCCCTACTGTTCCCAATAAACCAAGTTCTTCTCCGATGATAGAAAAAATAAAATCAGTGTGTGCTGCCGGAAGATAAAACAATTTCTGCTTTGAATGCCCCAAGCCAACACCAAATATTCCGCCTGAGCCCAAAGCAATTTGTGATTGAATAATTTGAAAACCGCTTCCTTTAGGATCAGCCCAAGGATTAAGAAATGCCATGATACGCATCCTGCGATAAGGCACGCTAAATATTAATACATACAAAGCAGGTATACTAGCTAATAAAAGAGAAAAAAGGTATGAAATCCGCACACCTGAAACAAACAACATCACAAAAACCACAACACTTAAAGCAAGAGTGGTCCCCAAATCAGGCTGTAAAAGAATAAGCACCGCGGTAAAACCTAAAATACACATCGGAGGCAAAAATCCACGCAAAAAAGACTTAATCAAATCCCCTTTTCTTGCGATAAAATCAGCAACATAAATAATTACTGCCAGGTTTGCAAACTCAGACGGCTGAAAACTAATGAATTTAAAACGAAACCATCTACGCGCACCTGAAACCTCCCTGCCAACACCAGGAATCAAAACTAAAACTAATAAAACAAAAGCAACAATTAATAGCGTTTTTGCATGACGACTAAGCTTCCTGTAATCAACACACATAGCAACAAAAGTCAGAATCGCCCCTATCAAAACAAAACTTAAATGCCTTTTTAGAAAAAAGAAGCCATCTTTATACCTCTCCCAGGCATAAATACTTGAGGCGCTATAAATCATAATCATACCGATACAAATCAAAACAACTGCAACAGAAAATAAATTTATTCTAACACTTCGGGCCATTTTTCACCAACTCCAAAACTATCTGCTTAAACACCCTGCCGCGCTGCTCATAATCAGTAAACATATCAAAACTTGCGCACATAGGTGAAAGTAACACTGAATCTCCGGGAAGCGCTTTTTTAAAAGCTAAGCTTACCGCATCCTTTAAACTACCTGCTTCTTGAACAGGCAAATCATTTTCTAAAGCGCCTTTAATTTTATCTCTTGCCTCTCCAATTAAGACTACTTCTCTGACTTTTCCTCGAGCCGCCGGTAAAACATCTTTATAATGCAAGCCTTTATCTTTTCCTCCGGCAATCAAAATTATCGGGCCGTTGATACTTCGCAGCGCCCACATTGCTGACTCAACAGTAGTGGCCTTTGAATCATTTATAAACTTAACCTGAGATAATTCTGCGACTAATTCCATACGATGTTCAACCCCGCGAAAATCATTAAATACCTTCCGACATAAACTTTCATCTATGCCAAAAATAGATCCTACTGCCATAACCGCAGATTGATTCGGATTTAAGCCATCGGTCTTATTAAAAAAAACCACCTTTGCCCTAGATTCATCTGCTGTATTTTTTAGAATCCGATCATCAGAATTAAGCACTAAAAAATCAGAATCATCTTGATTAATGAAAATGCGCTTTTTAGCATCTAAATACTGCTCTATAGCAGTATACCTATCCATGTGATTACGGGTAAAATTAAGAATTACTGAAACCTTAGGCTTAAAATTACAGATATTCTCTAACTGAAATGAGCTGACTTCCAAAGATACATAATCATCTGCTGACATCTTCTCTACTTCCCCTGAGAAAGGATTGCCGATATTTCCGCAGACAAAAACTTTTTTCCCGGCGGCCTCTAGAATTTTCCCGATTAAAGTAGTTACGGTTGTCTTTCCATTTGAACCAGTAACTGCAATTATTGTAGCCGGGCACAAAATCCAAGCCAGCTCAATTTCACTAATTACCGGAATCCCCAGTTCCTTGGCCCAGATTATGGGCTTTGCTTCATTCGGCACTCCCGGAGAAATCACCAACAAATCATTACCTTTAATAAAATCCTGTGAATGCCCTCCTAACTCAATCTTTATTTTCTCTGATTTTAATTTCTTCTTATTAGCAAGGACAGAATCATCTAACTTATTATCCGTAACACTGACTTGAGCACCCAGGTCAAAAAGCAAATTTGCACAAGAAAGCCCGCTGCGGGCAAAACCAACAATCACAACTTTCTTACCTCTAAAATATTCCTGATTTCTCATTTATTCTACCGAGTCTTTAAGGTCACCAAAGTCAATAATGCCAAAAGGCTTGCCACAATCCAAAACCTCACGATCACTTTGTTTTCCGGCCAATTTAAGAACTGAAAGTGATGATGTAATGGAGCGATTTTAAAAATACGCTTTTTAAACAAGCGGAATGAAGCCACCTGCAAAATCACAGACAAAGCTTCAAGAACAAAAATCCCGCCAACAATAACAAGAAGCAACTCTTTTTTTATTAATAAAGCAACTGTGCCGAGCGCTCCGCCAAGCGCAAGCGAGCCTACATCGCCCATAAAAATAGAAGCCGGGTAACAATTGAACCATAAAAAACCCAGCCCTGCTCCCAAAATACTTGCACAAAACACTGTCAGCTCTCCAGCTCCTTTTATATAAGGAATTAAAAGATAACTGCTAAATTTAATATTTCCGGAAACATAACACAATACACTCAAGGCGATTGCCACCATCACTACTATACCGCTTGCCAGGCCATCAAGGCCGTCAGTAAGGTTTACCGCATTAGATGAGCCGGTAATTACTAAAATTACAAAAATAATATACAACCCGTCTAGATTTAAAGAAACATCCTTAAGAAAAGGAACATCCAGCCTGATACTCCCCGGTGAATCAAGAAATAAAATCAAGCCGATAATCAAACCTAAAACTATCTGGCTTGTAAATTTTGCCGTAGCAGTCAGTCCTTTTGACTGCTTTTTAACCTGCTTAAGATAATCATCAATAAATCCAGTAGCTCCGAGCCAAAGAGTGCTGAATAAAGCTATCAAAACATATTTATTAGAAATTTCCGCCCAAAGCAAAGTTGAAATTGTAATCGCCAAAAGAATTAAAACACCCCCCATTGTTGGAGTATCTTTTTTTGAAGCATGCAGCTCATGCAGTCTGGCGCTTTCTTCTTTGCGGATTTTCTCCCCAATTTTAAGTTCTTTTAATTTCCGAATCACAAATGGCCCCATAATCAAGCTAATCACAAAAGCAGTAATTGCAGCCATGGCGGCACGAAAAGTAATATAGCGGAAAACGTTTAATACTGAAAACAATTCATGCAGCGGAAATAATAAATAATACAGCATTACTTAAAGACCTCCTCCATCTTCATTGAGCGCGACCCCTTAACCAGAATAACATCTTCCTCTTTAATAGCAATTTCTTTCCTCAAAATATCCCGCGCCTTTTGGCTTGAGTCGCAGGTAAAAATATTTTTTTTATCAAATCCGGAGTCCTCCATGACTCCTGCTGCAAGCCTAGACAATTCGCCGACTCCGATAAAAACATCACAAACATCTGCAGCATGCCTTCCTGCGTCTTTATGTAGAATATGGCCATTTTTACCAAGCTCAAGCATGTCCCCCATTATTACAATCTTTCTGCCGCCAGTTTTGTAATCTGCAAATGCTTCCATTGCCTGAAAGAAAGAATTGGGATTAGAGTTATATGTATCATCAATGAATGAAAGATTGTTTATTTTTCTTAACTGAAACCTTCCAGCAGGAAATTTAAACGATTCAAATCTCTGAGAAATTTCTTTATAAGTTAAACCAAAAAATCTAGCCACAGCAATTGCAGCTAAAACATTATAAAGATTATGCCTCGCGAAATTATTTAAAATAAATTTTGTTTTTCCGCCGTTAATAATAAATTCAAAACAATGATTATTATTCTTTAGTTTTGAAATACAAAAATCTGCGTTTTTAACCATACCAAAAGAAAATATTCTTTTAGAATTATTTATTTTCTCGGCTAAATTACTATCATCAGCATTTAAAATTCCTATCCCCGGAGGCATTAAATTCTTTATCAGCGAATACTTTTCACGGCATACTCCTTTTAAATCCTTTAAGAATTCCAGATGGGATGATCCAATGTTTGTAATTAAACCTATATTAGGCTGGCAAATTTTAGAAAGATACTCAATCTCTCCAAAATGATTTGTCCCTAATTCAATTACCGCAAGATCAAAGGTGTCATCCAGGCTTAATAATGTCTGCGGAACTCCAATATGATTGTTCTTTGTTCCTTCATTTTTTAAAACTTTTAATTTCCCTGACAAAACATGAGCAATCATTTCCTTGGTGGTAGTCTTGCCATTTGAGCCAGTAACCGCAATAACCGGAATTTTAAATTTTTTTCGCCAGAACTTAGCAATATCTCCAAAAGCCTTAGTGGTATCTTTAACTTTAATAATATTTACGCTACTTAATTTCTGCAAGCGTAAACCTCTGCTCAAAGAAGAAACCACGATTGTGGTTATTCCTTTCTTAATTACTTCTTCAATAAAATCGTGCCCGTCAAACTTGCCTCCTTTAATTGCAATAAACGCACAACGCGGCTTAATTAAACGCGAATCAGTAGAGATTCCTTCTACAAAAGAATTCTTATCCCCGCCTACTAACTGTCCATCTGTGGCGTTTAATAATTCAACGACTTTAAACATTCCCTTATTTCCTCTCGATCATCAAAATGTAATACTTTATCCTTTAATATCTGATAATTTTCATGCCCTTTGCCAGCGATTAAGACTATATCTCCTGATTTTGCCAAAGCCAAGGACATCTTAATCGCAAAAGACCTCTCAGGAATAATGCAATAGTTATTTTTTATAATTCCTTTTCTAATATCTTCAATAATAAGATTTGGATCCTCGTGGCGGGGATTATCATTGGTTACAATGGCATAATCCGACAGCTCAGTCACTACGCGCCCCATTTTTGGCCTTTTAGACTTATCGCGCTCTCCGCCGCAGCCAAAAACAACAATCATCTTTTTACGGCACAACGGCCGTAAGGACCCTAAAATATTCTTTAAAGCATCTTCAGTATGCGCGTAATCAACAAAAACCGAGAAGCTTTTACCTGCAACAATTCTCTCCAGCCTTCCAGGAACGCTACTAAATTTCTCCAATCCTGATTTAATAACTTCAAGGCCCAAGCCCTCCTTATAACCCCATGCCGCAGCTGCCAAAAGATTATAAACATTATGCCTTCCGATGAGCCCAGATCTAAGATTAATCTTGCCCAAAGGAGTGGTTAACTCAAACTCTGTGTGAGCGCAATCAAACCTAATGTTTCTTGCAGTAATATCTGCAGAATTCTTAATACCATAAGTGACCACCTTGGCTTTGGTCATCTTGTACAATTTAACGCCGCAAGGATCATCATTATTTAAAACAGCAAACGCATCAGGAGAAAGATTCTGAAAGAGCATGGCCTTACACTTAAAGTAGCTCTTTAATGTCTTGTGATAATCCAAATGATCCTGCGTAAGATTTGTAAAGATTGCCGAGCTGAAATTAACCGCAGATGCCCTGCCCTGATCCAAAGCATGAGACGAAACCTCCATCACCGCATAATTAACCCCTCCATTAAACATTGTATAAAGCATTGACTGCAGCTCTACCGGGCCAGGAGTAGTATTAACAGACGGAATTTCTCTACCGCAAAAACGATAATTAATCGTACCAATAACCCCGGGCACAAAACCAGCAGCAGAAAGCAAAGACTCGATTAAATATGTAATTGTGGTCTTTCCGTTTGTACCAGTAATTCCTACCACCTTCATATTTAAAGAAGGATTGCCATAAAATTGCGCTGACAGTTTTGCTACACATGCGCGCGTATCCTTGACCTTGATAAAAGGCACTTTTATTTTACAAGGCCCTAGTAATTCAGAGGCCACAACCAGCCTAGCTCCACGTTTAACAGCATCATTTATAAACCTGGCACCATCATCACGCGCTCCTTTGACTGCTACAAAAATAAAATTATCTTTAACAGATTTCGAATTAGAGCTGATTCCTGCAACTTCAAAATCAATCAAATCAGGTGCTTCAAGAATACCTATTGCCCTAATAAGCTCTTTTAGTCTCATTTAAAGATAAAGTTACATTTTCCTGTTGAATTGTTTTTAAATATTTAATCACATCATGCGCCACATTTTTAAATACTGGTGCGGCAACTACGCCGCCATAATAATTCGGATGCGGCTCATCCACCATTACCACAATCGTTACAAGCGGTTCTTCCGCAGGCGCGAAGCCAATAAAAGAAGCCACAAATTTACTATGGGAATATGCTCCATTAGGCTCTAATTTCTGAGCGGTCCCAGTTTTTCCAGCAGCACTTAAACCTTCCATTTTTGCCAGCTTTCCTGTTCCCTCTTCCACTACTCCAGTGAGAATCTTGCGCATCCTAGATGCAGTATCCAAAGATAAAACCTTGCTTATCATTACCGGAGAGTTTCTCCTGATTGCCTCTTTTTGCTTATCACGGACCTCCTGAATAATGTAAGGCCGCATCAGCTGGCCGCCGTTTGCAAATACTGAGTAAGCTGCAGCTAATTGTATAGCCGTAACACCCACTTCTTGCCCAATAGGTATTGCTGAAATAGAAACCTTTGACCATTGTCGAGGAGATTTTGCAATGCCGTTAATCTCACCTAACATATCAATCCCGGTCTTATTGCCAAAACCAAATAATTTCATGTAACGATAAACAATATCCGGCCCTAACATCTGAGCAACCTTAACTGTACCAATATTGCTGGATTCCTCAATTACTTCACGAAAAGTTAACCAACCCTTAGGTTCATGGTCATGCAATATGTGATTTGCCACCCGATATTCACCATTCTCGCAAAAAAACCGATCTTCCTCTTTTACCCTTTTTTCTTCAAATGCCGCTGAGGCAGTAACTACCTTAAAAACTGACCCTGGCTCAAACATATCGCATATCGCACGATTACGCGTTACATCTTTATTTACTCCCGCATGATCATTTAAATCATAAGTAGGCCGGTTAGCCAAAGCTAAAATTGCTCCGGTATGAGGGTCCATTACCACAATGCAAGCGCCTTTTGCGTTATGTGTCTTAAAAGCCTTATCTAATTCACGCTCTGCGATATATTGAACCACTTCATCAATGGTCAAAACTACATCATAACCATCTTTAGGTAAAACCATCTGCTGCCAAAGATCAAGTTTATTTTGCCGAGCATCTCTTAAATAAACTCCCCATCCAGGCTCACCCCTTAAATATTTATTAAGATACAACTCCAAACCTTCTAATCCCGTATTGTCTATCCCTGCAAAACCTAAAATATGGCTCCCCAAATAACTATTAGGATAGGAACGTTTACTTTCTCTAATAAAACCCAAACCTTTAATATTTAATTTTTTAATTGCCTCTGTTTGTTCCGAAGTAATTTTCCTGGCAAGCCAAATAAATGATTTCTTGCGGCTCATGCGATCGCGCAAATAAGAAGAATTAACATTTAGAATTGAAGCAAGCTTAGTTATAATGATTTCTTTATCTTTTTCTTTTATGGAATTTGGCGAGGCATACAATGAATCTACCGGAATATTTACTGCCTGAGGCTTAAGGTTGATATCAAAAATTGTTCCTCTGCGGGGTTCTAGCTCAACAAAAAAATTATGTTGTTTGCGAGCTATTTCTGCTAAATAATTAAAACGAAAGAATTGAACGTAAAACAGACGGGCAATACAAAGCAAAAGAAAAATAAGGAAGAATAAAAATACCGCCTCGCACCTGCGGCGATAATCGCTTATATACACTTAGGTTTTATATTAAAGATTTTAAGGGGTGATTGTTCTTGCTTCAGCCTGCTGCTTAACCCCAAAGATTTTTGATAACAGAGTTTCCTTACCAGCTGGCTGGTTATTCAATCTAAAACCATCTTTTGTCGGAGCCAGCCTCACTAACCTATAAGTATCAGGCATCTGAAAATCACTGGAACCAGAAATTTTGCTGCCGATACGCGTCAACGATGCATTTGATTTTATATTATACTTTAATACATAGTTTTTATCAAGTAAATCCTGAAAAACAACTTCCTTTTTCTGTCCGGTATAAGCAAGTCGAAAAATTTCAGTTTGCTGATAAACATAAAGCAAAGAGAAACAAGTAATGAAACTGACTATGGACAAAAACCGGGGCAAATTCATTCTACAATCTTTCTGCCACCCTTAACTTACTGCTGCGGCTGGAAGGGTTGGCTCTTACTTCTGATAAAGCCGCAGTCAAAGGTTTAGGAGTAATTATCTCAATTCTATTTTCCGCACTCGCTTTACGAAAAGCAAACTTAATTACCCTATCTTCAAGCGAATGAAAAGAAATTACACAAATTCTTGCATTTATATTTAAAAACTCAATTGCTTTATTAACAGCTGATTCCAGAATTTCCAATTCTCTGTTTACAGCAATGCGTACCGCCTGAAACGTGCGGGTTGCCGGATGAATACGATAATGCCTGTGACGAAATCTAGCCGGTATAGAACGCACAACAATTTCTGATAATTCTTGAGTAGTAGCAATCGGATGCTTTTCTCTTTCCTCAACCAATAAATGTGCAATCCGATTGTGCCATCGCTCCTGCCCAAAATCACGCAACAAATGCGAAATCTCTTCTTGAGTAAGATTATTTACTAAGTCATACGCCGAAATATAACTATCCCTGTCCATTCTCATATCCAAAGGACCTTCTTCCTGAAAACTAAATCCTCTCTCCGGATCGCTTAGCTGAAACGAAGAAATTCCTAAATCAAATATTATACCATCAACTTTCTGAATTCCCAAATTTTCTAATGCTGTATCAAGCTGAGTAAAGTTTGCATGCACAAACTCACAGGCAGAACCAAAATCAGCGAGCCTTTTTTTACAAATCTCAAGCGATTCTCTATCGCGGTCAATGCCTATCAATCTGCCTCCAGGTGTAATCTTTTCTAAAATTGCCTGGCTATGCCCTCCTGTACCCATAGTAGCATCAACAATCACTTGTCCTGGCTTAAGGTTAAGATATTCTAAAACTTCATTTAACATAACTGGGATATGATATTTAAACACAATCTATTCCTGCACTAATTTCTCGGCAATCTCTTCAAACGACTGCTGCGATGAACTGTAAAACTCATTCCATTTATCCTTTGCCCAAATTTCTATTCTATTAGAAACTCCAACAAGCACAACATCTTTTTTAATTCCAGCATGCTCTTTTAAATACTGAGGCAAAAGTATCCTTCCTTGTTTATCCGGAATAATTTCAACTGCCCCAGAAAACAAGAAACGGTTAAACGCGCGAGCCTGCTGTTTGGTAAAAGAAAGTGCTTTAAACTTTGCTTCCTGCGACCGCCACTCTTCTTCTGAAAATACAAACAGGCACTTATCTAAACCACGGGTAACAAAAAACTTTTCTATAAAATGCGCCTTAGCTGCTTCTCGGAACCTTGCCGGAAAAATCAGCCTTCCTTTTCTATCTACAGAATGCGCATATTCTCCATAAAACATATTTTTTGCCTTTCCACTTTACTCCACTTTCAACCACTTTGTATTCAAAGTATATGCAAAATATGCACTTATGTCAAGGCAAAAAAATCCATAACTTAATTATTTACAACAAATTGTGTATTTATTGGATTATCTCAACAATATATTGGGGTATTACCGGGGGAGGGAAAATATCGTTTTTGCTTTTTTTATGTCTTTTTTAACTTGTTTTGCTAAAGCACTCATAGAAGAGAATTTTTTATCTTCTCTAATCTTCTTCTCAAACTCAATTAATAAATTCTTTTTGTAAACATTTTTGTTAAAATTAAAAATATGCGTTTCTATATGAACCTGTTCATGTGCCGATTTTAATCCACCCCGCCCTATTAATGTAGGCCTTGTTCCAATATAGCAAATACCAAAATACTTTTGATGATCTAGCCTTACTATCACTGCATAAATACCGCTCGGAGGAATAACCTCATGGTGAGGATTAATATTTGCCGTCGGGAAGCCAAGGCTACGAGCAATGTAATTACCGCGAATCACAGTACCCAAGATACTCACCGGGCGGGTGAGTAATTTCTCTGATTTCTTTAACTGCCCAGCTTTAATTAACTTGCGAATATTGGTGCTACTGACAGCTTGATGATTAATCCGGACTACATCAAATAACCGCAAACCAAAATTACCTTTTTTTGAAAAACTTAAAAGCATTTTGCAATTTCCCCGAGCAAAATTCCCGAAGCGAAAATTTTTCCCAACATAAACATAGCGTGCGCCAATTTTCTTAATCAAAATATTCTTAATAAAATCCTCTGCTCTTATCCGGGAAAAAGCTTTACTAAAATTTACCACTATACAAATATCTACGCCCAACTCAGCAATAAGTTTCATGCGGTGATTTAAAGAATAAAGACTTTCCTGTTTTTGAGGATGAGGATAAAATGTCACTACTACGCTTGTGCCTTTAATTTCATGCGCCTTCTTAACACAAGCGCTTATAATATTTTTATGCCCGCAATGCACTCCATCAAACACGCCTAATGCCACCACCGGATGATTTAATTTTAAAGATTTACTAAAACCATTAAATATGCGCATATTACTGAGCCTCCGATAAATAATGGGCACATTGGAAGCCCGAGTTTAGGCCGTATGCAAGGCGCGACGACGAAGGCGTAGTCAATGCACTACGCCGAGGAGAAGCAACGCCGCAGACGGCCGAAAGACGGGCTTCCCCCTCTATGTATATAGCTTGGGCTGACTGATTTTGGGCTACAACTGCGTCACTCGTCCTTGACGTA
>JACROS010000083.1:0-13088 GCA_016214325.1 Candidatus Omnitrophota bacterium
TTAACAATTGTATTGCCATCTAAATTCTGAAACCACCAGCTTGTTCCCGGCCCTCCTATAGGAATATTAATTTTAAATTCTTGCTCAAGTTCTTTTATCGCCTCAGCTGATGCTCGATAAAGATTAAAATATTCCTGCTTCTTCCCCAGAAAGAAATCATCTAAATCCGGAGCATTCCAGATTTCATACCAAACATTATATTTCTTATTACAGCTCAGCTCCCGAATAACGTTCTTTACCTTCTGTTTGAAGGCCGCCAAATCCTGTGGAGGGCTCCTTTTATCCAAAACTGCAGCTGAGCCCACAGGAGTCCCGAAAATATTAATAATTACCACCCCGCCAGCATCGCTAATTTTCTTAATCAATTCATAATAATTAGCCAGCAGTTTATTTTGTTCATCTTTGTTTTTATCCAGCTGGCTAATTTCCCAAAGGCTGTATTGCATCCGGTAAAACCCTAAAAACCCGATTTCCTTCTCCCAGCGCTCAATAACTTCTCTGGAAGCCAAGGACTGCGGCCACGACCCATCACGGCTAAAGCCTCTTCCGCTTAAATCCATATTCGGCCTAAATATCTTTGGCAGCGGAATAACCTGTGAGTCAACATCAAGGATAAACTCTAATTCAGAATCCTGAGCAACAGCCTTATCCACATACTGTATACCGCATGCCGCAGCCAGAATAAAATATATAATAAAAAATCTTTTATTTATTCTCATATTTTTTTTGTATTCTAATAATTGAGTTTGCCTTACCGTTTGCTTCATCAATATCTAAAACAGCTCCACAAAGCTGCACATTTTCCTCTGCCACTTCAAAACGCACCGGCACTGCAGTAAGAAATCTCTCCAAGACATCTTCAACCCTTCTTCCTATTACAGAATCATACGGGCCAGTCATCCCTAAATCAGTTAAATAGGCTGTCCCTTGCGGCAAGATTTTATCGTCGGCAGTCTGAATATGCGTATGTGTGCCCAACACAGCTGAAACTTTACCGTCTAAATACCAACCCATGGCCACTTTCTCTGAAGTTGCCTCAGCATGAATATCTACAAGAATTATCTTTGTTTGCTTAGAAATTTCAACTACTGCTTCAAGAGTAGTTTTAAACGGACAATCCAAGGCATCCATAAAAACCCGGCCATTCACATTAACAACACCAACCTTTAAATCATTACTGCATTTGTAAATATTAAACCCTCTACCAGGAGCACCCTTAGGATAATTGAGCGGGCGCAATATTCTTTCCTCTTTATTAATCAACTCAAATATTTCGCGCTTCTTCCAGATATGATCCCCTGAAGTTAAAACATCTACACCAGCATCAAATAAATCCTCAGCCACCGACGCTGTAATCCCTGAGCCACCAGAAGCATTCTCAGCATTAGCCACTACAAAATCAAGCTGATACTCCTTCTTTAACTGCGGCAATAAAACCTTTACCGCATTCCTTCCGGGGCTTCCGACTATATCTCCAATAAATAATATTTTCATATTTGTTTGCCGCATAGCGCAAAACAATACGCGCTTTGCGATATGCCCTATGCTATTTCGCGTATTCTATCGCCCTAGTTTCTCTAATCACCGTCACCTTGATCTGGCCTGGATACTCCATACCCTCTTCTATCTTCTTACGAATATCTCTGGCCATGGCAATAGCATCAGCATCATTAAGCTTTTCCGGTTGAACAATTACTCGAATCTCACGCCCAGCCTGAATTGCAAAAGACTTTTCCACTCCTTTAAAAACATTTGCGATTGACTCTAGCTTTTCCAAACGCTTTACATAAGTTTCCAGAGTCTCCCGGCGCGCACCCGGACGAGCTGCGCTAATGGCATCAGCTGCAATTGCCAAAACCGCATACAAACTCTGTGGCTGCGTCTCTTCATGATGCGCCTCAATTGCTCCAATTACTTCCTGGGTTTCATTATATTTCTTAGCAAGATCTGCACCGATTTTAGCATGAGTTCCTTCTATTTGATGGTCAACTGCCTTTCCAATATCATGCAATAACCCAATCCGCCTTCCCAGCTTAAAATCAAGCCCAATCTCCGAAGCAATTGTCCCTAGAATGAAAGAAACCTCTTTTGAATGCTGCAAAGCATTTTGCCCGAAACTCGTCCGGTATTTTAAACGCCCAAGCAATTTAATTAATTCTGGATGCAAATTGTTTACACCTGCTTCAAAAGCAGCGCGCTCGCCTTCTTCGCGAATTTTTTCATCCATCTCTTTTTTAGTCTTCTCAACGATTTCTTCAATTCTTCCCGGATGAATCCTTCCGTCAGAGAGCAGCTTCTCAAGGCTCAAACGTGCAATCTCCCTGCGCACAGTATCAAAAGCAGACAAAGTTACTGCTTCGGGAGTATCATCAATAATCACATCTACTCCAGTAGCCATTTCAAGAGCACGGATATTCCTTCCTTCTCGCCCAATCACCCGGCCCTTCATTTCATCACTTGGCAGGGTCACTACGCTCACCGTAGATTCCACTGCATGCTCGGCAGCACATTTCTCAATAGCAAGACTTATTATTTCTCTTGATTTTTTATCCGCAGCAGCACGCAAATCATCTTCCTGTCGTTTAATTAACACTGCCTTTTCTGCGTTTAACTCTTCATTTAATCTACTCAACAAAATCTGCTTTGCCTCCTCGGCTGAAAGAGAAGCAATTTTTTGTAACCTTTCTTTTTCTTCGGCAATTAATTGATGTAATTGCATATCCTTTGCCTTTAAGGCTTCTTCTTGTTTTCGAGCATTTTCTTGCTTTTGTTCAATTTCTTTTTCTTTGCCTTCTAAAAGATTTAGCCTTCTGTCGATATTCTCTTCTTTTTGTGTCAGGCGTTTTTCAAGATTAGCTATTTCAAGCCTTCTATCTTTAGTTTCACGCTCAAAATCCTGACGCATACGATAAAGCAAATCCTTTGCCTCAAGCTCTACTTCTCTGCGGCGATCCTGGCCTTCTTTTTTTGCCTGTTCAATAATATGATGAGCCTGTGCTTCTGCTGCCTGTATTTTTTTCTCTGCAATAAGCTTTCTTAGAAAATATCCCAATCCCAATGCAATCAAAACACCAGCTAAGAAAATAATTAAATTAACTAACATTTGGTTTTCCTCCTCTAGTGCACTTAAAACACTGAAAAAGCCTAAAAACAATTACAACCCATGGTACCCTGGTTAACAGGCATCACCCGATTATTCCAAAAGAAATTTTCAGGATAACTTATTTAGTATTTCAGTGCTTAAGCGAAAACAACTCTCTTGACGCTTACATCATGTTCGTCAGTGGGGATAACAGGTAGGATTTGAAAGCCGAATGCCAGGCCAATGGAATTTGTATGCTCGGAAAGCTTGCTCAAAAAGCGGTCATAACACCCCTTGCCTCGGCCCAGGCGGTTGCCTTTTTTATCAAAAGCCAACCCTGGCACAATCACCAAGTCCAAATCACGTAAAGAGGTGTGCTTTACTAAAGCCGGTTCACGGACCCCGTAAGGGCCCTTTTTGAGTGTCGCATGTTCGTCTAATATACATGGTGTCATTGTTACTCTATCTTCTTTGCATACTGGCACTGTCACTATTTTTCCTAATCTTCGGGCTTCCCTAATCATCTCTTCTGTATTAACCTCACCGCCAAAAGCAATGTAAAACATCACATTTTTAGCTTCTTTAAAAGCTTTTACTCTAAAAAGCCTCTCACAAATGAGCCGGCTTTTAAGGTCTCGTTCTTCCTCCCTTTGTTTTTTTAACTCAAGAAGAATTCTACTACGAATTTCCTCCTTTGTCAATCTTGGGCTTGCTGTTAGATTTAACCTTAAATTCAACTTTTTTAACATAAGTACTGCTAATTAATAATTAACTGCTGCGGTTTTGCTGATTTTCTGTGGTCCCGGGCAGAAAGTATTTGCCTAAATTTAGCAGTTTTATTCTTTTTCTCTAATTCCTTATAAATTAAAACCCAAGCACAATCTTTTTCCTTGTCTACTTCACACTTTCCCTTATCCATGCCTCCGCAAGGGCCATTCATCAAGCCTTTGGCGCACAAAGTAACCGGGCAAATACCTTCTGTCATCTCTAGAACACACTCCCCGCACATGGAACATTTTTCAAAGAAATTGCCCTTAGCATCCATGATTGCTCCAAAAAAAGTGTTTACTCCCGGCAATACTGCTGCATTTCCCCGATAGTTATTCTTTACTGACTGCACTCCTAAACCGCAGGCAAAAACTAAAAGTGCCTCAGCTTCACGTAAAGCAGAAGAACTTTTAGCCAGCTCCATTTTTACTTTGCTTGCCAAACAAGGAGCTTCTGGAATGCATATTCCCAGAACAATCTTTCCCTTACTTTCCAATTGTTTCTTAATTTCTTTGAGTTCCGATTCTCCGCCTGATTTACAAGTAGTTGCACATTCACCACAACCAACTAAAAATACCTTTTGGCATTCTTTTAGCATTGCGAGAATTTCTTCAAACGGCTTTTGTTTGCTAATAATCATTTTTGTCCTAAGTTACAATGAATGAAATAGTTATATCCCTGCTAAAAAGTATATTATGATTTTATCACACTTTATTACTCATCTCAAGGGAAAACAAGAAAGGGAAAACAAGAAAGGCAATGGGGGGAGGCAAACAGATGATTTTTCTCATTTATGGATAATTTGCTCAACAAATTTACAAAAGCTAATCTGTATCTTGAACGACACTCAACAGCTCCTGAGCAAGATTAATATGCTCTATTTCCCAATCCCTGATAAGTTTAATTTTAACCATTGCTACATGGTTATGCAACCTTCCCAAGAATTCCTCATATTCATTTTTAAAATCTTCTTCAAACTTAAGTATTGATTTGAAGCGCTCTATCAATTCCTCATTAGAAACCATCTTCTTCGCTCCTTATCAACAAATCTCTAAGTTCTTCTAAGATTTTTGCATGCGTAATAGAATCCTGGGTAAGCTTATCAATGATATGCTTACAGCGGGTTTTTTTATCTTGAGAGATAGAAGAATCATTAAGTAGGCGTAAATGAAACGGCAGAAAATCATTTTCCGCTTTCCTCTCTAGAGCAATAAATCTTTCGATTTCGTTTATTAATTCCGCTTTATTCATAGTGACTTCATTTTACTATCTAATTCCTGCTTGTCAATCTTCTTAAGTCTGCCACAAGAGATGCAACAATTGCCATGGAATTACTACTTGCCCCAACCGGAGGAAATATCAAGATGGCCAAAATCGGTATCTATAACCATGAAATCATCTTGGCTGTATTTCAGATTTATTGTGATTGGGCGGGAAATTGTATAAAGATAAGGAGAGACATCGCTTATTCCGGGTGCGTGATAGCCTTCAACATAAAGTTTCTCTGTAATTATTACCTCTGCCTCATAAGGAGAGATAATTGAATCACTTTTTACACAATCTTGTTTTGCAATTAAATACTCAAAATCACGCAGGTAATAATCATTTGGGATAGGCAGAGTTACTGTAATAATATTCTTCCAGTTCTCATGCAGTAATTTATTTAGGTCGCTAGCTTTATCCTGTTTAGCCTGGCTAATCCAAGCGTTAACTGCCTGGTCAAGCTTTAACTTTATTTGCGCAGACAACTCGGCATTCTTCTTTTCTTTTGCTGCTTCGGTTTCATTAATTGCTTTTTCTACTGCTTTTGTAATTGTTTCAGAAGAGATTGATTCTGTTAAAACTGATTCTTGATCCGCAGGGTTACTTGTATTTTGAGGAAAAACAGATTCTAAAGGAAGGCACAAAAAGATTACAATTAGAAGTGCTATAGAGTTTTTTGGGAAACTAGCCATAGCTTAGGTACTACTTTCGCTACTGAGTCACCAAAACACCTGGTTTTGGTGCCCGTAGATTTTTTCCTTCCAGAAAAAATCTACGGGGTCGACGGGATTTGAACCCGCGGTCTTCTCCGTGACAGGGAGATGTGTTAAACCGAGCTACACCACGACCCCAAATAACACTAATATTAAAAATTAAAGCTTTACTAACAGAGATTCAATATTATACACATAACTTCCTACAAATCAAACTTATTTTATGAAACTGGTGGGCGATAGAGGACTTGAACCCCTGACCCTCTGCGTGTAAAGCAGATGCTCTAACCAGCTGAGCTAATCGCCCGAATAATTTACAACTTCCCTAACAATCCTAATGTAAAGGCCATCACAAACAAGGCTACTGTTTCTATAATTCCCAGAACCACGACATAATTACAAAAACCCAAAGATACTGCCCTTTATTGGCAAGCTCGATCATCTTATTCATAACAATCATACCATAAACTGTCTGGGTTAGTGGAGCTCCAACAAAAGCCACTAACATAAAAGAAGCAGCCTTATTCTGCGAAAAATTCTTCTTCCAGGCCCCAATCGCTGCCATTCCTGCTACCCCTGCCCCTGCTGCAGAACCAATAGCAGATAATGCAAGCACCATAACCAAGCCCAAATCTTTAAACTGTGTAATTAATCCTGTTTCCATATTTTCTCCCCCAGTTATTATTTATCAGTAGCTCTGTAATTTTCTTTAAACGGTTTATATGCTGACCCGCTCCAGCTGATTCCAACATGGGCACAAAATTCCAAAACATTAAGCCTTACTCCATGCACCAACACCGACATCAACCCTAAAACGATATTTAGCAAATGGCCTGCCGATACAACCACTATTGCTAATGTTAAACCTAAGATGCTCTCCCCGCGGACTCCTGCTGCCATACTATTAAAAGTATCGGCAATTGCAACACCAGCTAACCCGACGGCAAAAAGACGCACATACGAAACTATATCAGTAAAATTATTCATTAAATTTAAAGCAAGTGTTCCGCAACCCGAGCCAATTGCCTTAAGAATATTTTTCTGAGGCTGTGTAAAAAGAACCACCAGGGCAATCCCGCTAAAAATCAGCCATTTCCCAAAGAAAGGAAATTCATACCCTAAAATCAAAAAACGAGCCAGATAATATGCTCCCCACAATATTGCAATCCAACCCAACTCTGCCAAAGCCAATAAAGAAGGAATCTTTAAAATTGTCCGCCAGATATGGGCGATAGAAAGGTGAATCGCTCCGAGCAAGAAACAAAAACTCTGGATTACTTTTGCATCATTTAAAGCAGGAACAAGCGGCTTCCATCCAATTTCTTTCAGCCACTCCTGCCCAAAAAACACCCCTGTTAACAACCCCCATATAATAGCGCAAAAACTTAAAAGGTAAAAGAGAAAAAACGGCGACTTATCTTTTATTTTTTTCCCAAATTTAACCTGAGAAAATGCCGTTAAAAGAAAATATACTATTCCATATCCGGCATCTCCAATCAACATCCCAAAGAAGACTCCAAAGAATAGTAAAAACCACAAACTGATATCTAACTCACGGTATCCAGGAAGAATTTCCAAAAGTTTCAATACGGGATTAATCAAAGCGATCAACTTTGGATTACGAATTAAAACTGGAACATTATCCTCCTCAGAAGGCTCAGTAATTAAAATTCCCCATTTTTCTTTTTTAGATAAATCCAAAAGCTGTTTTTCGCAGTCATGCGGGGCAAATCCAACCAGATAAGACAATTTTGTTTCTTGTGCCATCCCGCTTAAGATATTTTCAAATTCAATTTCATTTTCTAAATTGGCTTTTACTTTCTCAAATGCCCCGCGAAAACATAACTGTTGATGCAATTCCTGTTGGAGCCGGTCTATTATTAATTTATTCTCAACAAGTTTATTTTTCATTGCAGACAAGCTCATCTTCGGCAATTCTATTTCTTTAAAATCAAGCAAAGGTTTTATCTGAGAAATAATTGCGCAATATACAATAGTATCTTCCAAATGAATCCTCTTAATAACATAATCTCCTGATAAATTATTGAAATCTTTTATAGGAATTTTATATAAACCACAGTAAATATTCCTCTTCAAAAGCTCTGCAACTGCCTGCGGGTCAAAGTCTCCCCATTTTTCCCATTCTTTAACTTCACGATTTAAAACCAGAGAATAACCTTCCAAATGATCAATACGTTTCCAGAGATCAAGCGTATGCCGACAGGTTATTTTCCAGTCAGAAACTTCTTTATACCTTAAATCTCCCTGGCAATGCTCAATAAATTCCTCCTCTGAAAGAACCTCTAGGCCTTGCTGAACAAGAGCATAATCATCCAGCAAAATATTTAAGTTTGTGCTCTTTGGAACCTGTTGATTTTCTATATGCAGCATTCCAAAAGACCTCAGCGCCTTTAGGCCTTGCGCAGAATCTTTTGCCTGCATAATTACTGCCACTTTTTTCATTCCAACTATCATACTGCTGCTCCTGCGAAAGCAACCTCTTCTATTTTTCTTTTAGCAATTTTACTGCGCCCGACGGCATTAGCCATTTGGTCCCCAATATAAACCTTAATCAATCGAATTGCCTCTTCGGTTTCAGGAATCTTCACTTTCTCAAAAAGATTCACCCTCTGAGTTGTAATCCGCAATTCTTGCCTTAAAACATTTATCCCTTCTTTTATAAGCATAATTTCATTTTTCAGGCTGACTAAAGTATGTAAAGCCTCAATTGCAAAATCAACCCACAAAGGCACAACAAACAAATCATACTCGGCAACATCAAATTCAACCTTTTCGAAAATAGAAATATCAACTCCGGCCACATTCTTTATGCTAGACACAATGCGCACCGGCTTGATCCACGGCCCAAGATCAATCGGCCCTGATAAAAGTCCAGCCCAAATCCCTGCTTGTTCTTTTTTCTTAGCTAAGCTGCGCTCTCTATCTATCAACAGATTATCCTGTTGTAGAATCTCTAACTGCAGCTGTTGTTTCTTTAATTGCAAGGTAGGAAGATACCTTTGATATTGCGCCAGAGCATCACGCTGGCGTTTTAATTCACCTTTAGTTAATTTAATCTTTGCCATACAAAATTATTGCGGGTTTTTCGGCCAATACTTTGCTATCATTGACTTCTTTATGCCAGTCTCTTCAGGGCTAAAACACTCTGCCAAAATCTGCCAGCCCAAATCCAGGGCCTTTTCAAGGGGAATATTAACTTTTAAAGACATAATTTTTGTTTCAAACAACGACCCATAACGCAAAAGTTTCTTATCCCACTCACTCATCTGAAAACCCATTGCCTGCTTCTCTACTGACTGGCGATAGCTGGCAAAAAGCTGAATCATAGTATCCATAATTGTGCGATGGTCATCACGGGTTTTCCCATTAACCTGCTGTTTTAAACGGCTCAATGAACCAAACGGCTCAATTACTCCATTCTTTAAATAAAACTGGCCTTCAGTAATATAACCAGTGTTATCCGGAACAGGGTGAGTAACATCATCTCCGGGCATGGTAGTAGCGGCCAAAATTGTAATTGAACCTGCTCCTTCAAAATCAACTGCTTTTTCGTACCGAGCAGCAAGCTGGCTGTAAAGGTCTCCTGGATACCCGCGGTTTGAGGGGACCTGCTCCATCGTAATTGAAACTTCTTTTAAAGCATCGCAAAAATTAGTCATATCAGTTAACAAAACTAAAACTTTTTTTCCTTCCAGGGCAAATTTTTCTGCTACTGCTAAACTGATATCTGGCACCAGCAAACACTCCACCACAGGGTCGCTTGCAGTATGAATAAATAAAATTGAACGTGAAAGTGCGCCCTGTTCCTCAAGCGTATCGCGGAAAAATAAATAATCGTCGTATTTTAAACCCATGCCCCCTAAAATAATAATATCTACTTCGGCTTGAATAGCGATTCTGGCCATTAATTCATTGTAGGGTTCTCCAGCAATAGAAAAAATCGGCAGTTTCTGCGATTCCACCAGAGAATTAAAAACATCTATCATGGGAATTCCAGTGCGAATCATTTTTGTCGGGATAATTCTTTTAGCTGGGTTCACCGGAGGCCCTGCAATTTCAATCATCTGCTGGCTTAATTCCGGGCCGCGGTCCAAAGCAATGCCACTGCCATTAAAAATACGCCCAAGCAAATTTTCGCCGCTTGCAACGCGCATAGCATGCCCAAGAAATCTAACCTTATCCCCGGTTGAAACACCTTTACTGCCAGCAAACACCTGCAAAGACACTTTTTTATCATCAATACGAATTACCTGTGCCAATGATTTTCCTCGACGAGAGGAAATCTCAGCAATCTCCAAATAACCTATGCCGTCTACTTCTACAGTAATTACATCTCCGGCAATCTGCACAATACTTGTATAGGATTTATGCATGCATTTCTTCCTTTGTTTGTTTTTCTTTTAAAATAACCTGCATTTCTTTTTCAATGCTTTTAAATTCTTCACTCTGCCAAACACTTGAGTTCCAACCTCGAAAAAGCTGCCGCAATTGCTGAAAAAAATGCAAAGCACCAGACTTATCTTGAAATATAAATTCAGAGTTTAGAATTTCATAAATAAAATTAAGTACATATTTCTGGCGTTCTTCAGGAGTGCATTCATCTACTAAATCAAACGCATTCTGCTGCAAATAAACAGAATCGAGAAAATCTCCCTTTAGATATTCAACATAATCCGGCAAAGAAACACCCTCTTCACCGATAACCTTCATCATCTGCAATATGGCATTACTCTTATGTAAAATTTCGTGCCCCTTACGCATGATTCCTTCTTCAATAAAACTTTTATATTTACTCCAGCTAATTAGCGGGTCAATAGCCGGATATCTTCGCGCATCGGAGCGTTCGCGGGAGAGGCCATGAAAAGCTCCTACAACCTTAAGCGTTGCCTGTGTCACCGGCTCTTCAAAGTTTCCTCCGGCAGGGCTTACTGCTCCTCCGATAGTTACTGAACCAATACTATTATCATAAAGCCTCACCAAACCTGCTCGTTCATAAAAAGCAGCTATACGCGATTCAAGATATGCAGGAAATGCTTCTTCTCCCGGGATCTCTTCTAATCTTCCAGACATTTCACGCATGGCCTGCGCCCAACGAGAAGTAGAATCTGCCAACAACAAAACATGCAGCCCCATTTGACGATAATACTCCGCCAAAGTCACTGCAGTATAAACGCTAGATTCTCTTGCAGCAACCGGCATTGAGCTTGTATTACAAATAATAATTGTGCGGTCCATTAGAGGTTTATTTGTCCGCGGGTCAATTAACTCAGGAAACGTTCTTAATGTCTCTACAACTTCTCCGGCGCGCTCACCGCATGCAGCAATAATTACCACATCCACTTCTGCATGACGGCTGGTTAATTGCTGTAAAACTGTTTTTCCTGCACCAAATGGGCCGGGAATGCAATACGTTCCTCCCCGGGCAACCGGAAACAAAGAATCTATCAGACGCATTTTTGTAACCAAGGCTTCATTGGGTTTTATTTTTTCTGAATACGCTTGTATAGGAATCTTTACTGGCCAATTCTGGCACAAGAAAACATCTATTTCTTCTGCGTCAGCGTTTTTAAGGCGGGCAACCGGTTGTTTTAAATTATAATTTCCTTTTGGCACAATACTTACAACCTCCCAGGAAGCATTTAAATTAAAGGGTGCAAAAATATAATGCTTGAAGATTTTCTCATGCACAAACCCAAGCCTTTCTCCAGCGCGAACCTTGTCTCCTGGTTTAAGTATCGGAAAGAATTCCCAAACAGATTCTTCGGCTAAAGCTTTAATATACACCCCTCTTTTAAGAAAAAATCCACACTCTTTAGCAAGCTGCGGCAACGGATTTTGTAAACCGTCAAAAATCTGCCCTAATAGCCCGGGCCCAAGCTCTACTGACAATAGCTCTTCTGTGAATTCAACCCTATCACCAACTTTTAATCCTGTTGTATTTTCATAAACCTGCATTTCAGCGCTCTTGCCGCGCACACGAATCACTTCCGATTTTAAACGCTGGCTGCCAGTTATGATATAAGCCACTTCATTCTGGACCACAAAGCTATCAAAGCTAACAGTAACTATGTTGCTATTAATCCTTGTAACAAACCCTGCCCTTTTTTCGCTCATAACTACCTCAATTATTCATTAATAAATCTTCTATAATTTTATGCGAATCCTGCTGCATTAACTTTTCCCAACGCTCCAAAATTAAAAGTTTGTATCCATAGATAATCAAAAATTCAAAATCAAAATAATGCCCAAAACTTAATTCATCTAGAAAATTCCATTTTTCACGGTCTAATATTTTCTCAGCTTCTAAGACCGACGGATTTCTTTGTGCGTTAGAAGCAGTGTGTGCCAAAGCACTACTTACCTCACCACCTGGGCGAAGATATTTATGCGGATCAACTTTTTTCCGCACAGCCCTTAATTTTACCAGCTCATTTCTTAATGAAACATTAAAACTCTGCCAGGATTCAATCAAGGGGTGCTTCAAAGAATCAATATTTTCATCAGAAAGCCTTCGTAGAATCTCAAGCTCTTCAATAGAAATAAAATCTGCGGCTTTTAGAAGAAAAATTTCAAAAGAAAAAGGCGGCTTTGCATCAAACTGCAGCATTGGCAAGCTGGATATAAAATAAACGTATTCCATCAGGCATTAAGAACATCTTTTAGCTTTGGTTTTAAGAATTCTCCAATATAGCTGGCCAAAGCCTTGTCGCTAAAATCAAACTGCGACTTTCCAGAATCAAAACTGATTATAAATCCAGCATGAAGGTCATCTTGTGAGCGTAAAACCACCTGCTTTTTTATTTCTTCTTTAAGTACAGCAAATAATCCAGTTTCAACAATGCTTAATTGTTCTTTATTGAGCGAAACAATAACTTGACCTTCTTTATTTATTGCAGCCTGCTCAATTATAGAGGCAATAATCTTAATTAATTCCTGCGGAGCCAATGCCTGACGCATATCTAAAGAAACAATCTTAAGGAGCATAGTATTTATTTCTTTTCTTAAAACAAGCAACAAGTCTCTTCCTGCCTGTTCCAGAAGCACCTTTGTTTTTTCTTCTATTTTTAAGGCCTGCTCTCTTGCCTCAGCAATTCTCTCTTTGCTCACTTTTTCTGCCTGAAGAATAATTTCTTCTGCCTTCTTTTTTGCTGCTTGTTCAATAAGCCTGGCTTTTTCTTCTGCTGCTTGCAAACCTTCTTGATTTATTTTTTCAATTAAACTTTTTAAATTTTCTGTCATAA
>JACROS010000083.1:13156-15400 GCA_016214325.1 Candidatus Omnitrophota bacterium
CATAAATTTCTCCTACATCAATTCTTTTGCCGCCTTTAAAGGGTCATCTGCTTTTAATATCGGCCTGCCCACAACCAGAAAATCACTTCCTGCAGCAATTGCTTCCTGGACTGTCGCAGTTCGCTTCTGGTCATTACAAACAGTGTTCGCTGGCCTTATTCCAGGAGTAACAATAACAAAGCTCTTATTGATTTCTTTGCGCAATAACCCTGCTTCCCGAGCAGAACAAACTACTCCGTCAAGGCCGCATTCAATACCTATCCTTGCTAATGTCAAAACATCGCTTGATGTGGTTTCTTTGCTGGTTAAAACAGTAACTCCGATTAAAAGAGGCTTATTTACTTTAAAATTTTTTGCCTCATCATCTCTAGCTTTAATTGCTTCCTTAAGCATTTCCTCGTCGCCAAGAATATGCATAGTGAGCATTTTCACCTTAAGCCGCACCGCCTGTCGCACTGCTGCGCTAACGGTATTGGGAATATCAAAAAACTTAAGGTCCAAAAAAACTTCCCCTCCTTTATTATTAATGTATTCTATGATTTCCCTTCCGCAGGAAGTAAAAAGTTGAATCCCGACTTTAAAAATTTTTATTTGCGGATAAAGCTTATCTACAAAATTCTTTGCTGCCTGAAAATTATCCACATCTAAAGCAAGGATTATCTGCGGCTTACTGCTCATGTTTTCAATCCCCCAGTTAAGTTATTAATATGCTTTATTTTGTTTTCCTTTAAATATTCCTTAATACCTTGTAAAATTTTAACTGCTGCGGCAGGGTCAATAAAATTTGCTGTTCCAACTCCTATAGCAGTAGAACCTGCCAAGAAAAATTCCAAGGCGCTAGAAGTATCAATTATACCACCCATGCCAATAATAGGAAGTTTAATTTTTTGGTAAACTTCCCAAACCATTCTTAAAGCAATCGGCCTAATTGCCGGCCCGCTTAAACCAGCCGTAACAGCAGCAACTTTTGGCCGTTTAGTTTTTACGTCAATGCTCATCCCTATTAACGTGTTAATTAAACTAACCGCATCACTGCCGGCTTGACTGACAGCAATTGCAATTTCTGTAATATCAGTCACATTAGGAGAAAGCTTGGTAATTAAAGTTTTTTTCGTAGCCATACGAATTTTCTTTACCATTTCAAAGGTGGCCAAGGCATCCTGCGCAATTAATCTTTTCTTTGTTGAAGATTCATGCCCGACATTCGGACAAGATATGTTTAATTCAAATGCTAACACCTCGCTGAATTTATCTAATTCACAAATAATCTTAATAAATTCATCTACCCCGCTTTCTGCGGCAACACTTACAATTATGGGAACACCAATTGTCTTTAAAATTGGGAGCTTTTCATTTATAAACCCAGATAACCCGGGATTTTCAAGCCCGATAGAATTTAGCATTCCCCCCGGAGTCTCGCAGGTGCGAGGCGGTGCATTTCCCTGACGCGGATTTAAAGTAATAGTTTTAGTTACTATTGCACCCAATTTCCTTAATGGCAGAAAATCTTTAAACTCCTCGCCATAGCCAAATGTGCCGGAGCAAACCATTACAGGATTCTCTAGCCTTAGTTTTCCAATATTGACCGATAAATTATCTGGCATTTTATTTCCAAAAAATCATTCTTACTGCTACAACCAATAAAAATACCCCAAATATTTTCTTAAGCATCTGATCAGAAACTAAGTGGGCAAGTTGTGCCCCAAACAAAGCTCCCACAAAAAAACCTATACAAATAAATCCTGCCATGCCTAATTTTACGTTTCCGCTCTGATAATAACGCATCGCTGCCAATAATCCGATAGGAGGAATCATAATCGCAAGAGTCGTTCCTTGCGCCTGATGCTGGGTTAACCCAAATAAAAATACTAAAGCTGGCACTAAAATTGTTGCCCCGCCAACTCCAAACATTCCCCCAAACACGCCTGCAGCCACTCCTAAACCAACATAAAGAAGCTGATTCATTCTTTCTCCTCCCAGATAATTTCATCAGAAAGAAAAACCGGGCCGTCTTTACACACCCTTTTATATCCAGAGCTAGTTCTAACCACACACCCCATACAAGCTCCTATGCCACAACCCATATGCTCTTCAAGAGAAATCTGAGCAGAGCATTTAAACTCTTTGGAAATTACAGACAGGCCATGCCTTTCAGACACCGCTCGGTCTGCCATTAGAAGAGGTATCCAAACTTTCAAGACTGCAACGCACCACTAGGCGCATTTGGAAACCCGAGACAAAAAC
>JACROS010000087.1 GCA_016214325.1 Candidatus Omnitrophota bacterium
CAGCCCGCAAACTAAAGAAGGTAAAGAATATTGGAATAAATTATACAAGAAAGCTGAAGAATTGTTTGGAACTGATCAAATTACTATTCCTACTTTAACTCGCCCTTGGATAGTGCCGGGGGAAATTATTGTGCGTGAAACTGGAGATTCTGCTTTTATCTATAAATCAACGCTTAAGGTTATGTTAGAGCAAGATCATCTTAAGGATTCCACAGCTTATAATTTTAAAGATCCGCGCATGAAGGAGCTGAATGAATATTCTTCTCAGCTGATTAGAGAATTAATTATTCCTAAGTTAACTAAAGAAATAAATACTGCTAAGCGTTATGTCGCTTTAAGGCAGGTATTTTATTCGTTGATATTGGCACGTTGGTTCAAGGCAAGATTTGCCGGGCAAAAGGGTTTGTATTCATCTTTGATTAACTCACAAAACTTAAGCGGCCTTACTTCTAAAGAAAACTGGTCAAAGGACGCTTACTTTAAGGAATATCAGAAATCATTTAAACAAGGAGAGTATAATATACAGGAGCCGGTGCATACTCCATCAGGCCAGGTGATCAGGAGCTATTTCTCCGGCGGCGAAGATTTCACTCAAATTGGGTTAAACGGCTTCGGGACTGTCGGTTCGGCAGTCATTAGTAAAATACCTAATACTTTGAGAATGGAAATGCAAAATGGACTGCCTTCTTTGCAGCTTGCTCAGTCTTTCTCTCAACCTTCGCAGGGTCCAGCCGCTTCTTCAGCATTAAATCACGCAGCAATTGAGAGTGCGTTAACAAAAGCAGGCCTTAATTATGATTATTTAAGTGAGATGATAAAAAAAACGGCGATTATTCCTTTCAGGTACTATCCTTTTGGTGTTAATATTAAAGTTAATCCACAGGTAATTAAAGGAGATAACAGGGAAATTACCTATACTAGAATGGAAATAGGCCGTAGTCTTTTTGGTGGTGGATTTATTGTAAAATTTGGCAATAACTCCGTCAGTAAATCTTCAGCAAGCGAAGATGGAAAATTTGTTGAGGATTGGCGTATAACAGTAACTAAAGGTGGCGCAAGAGTATCAGGTAGTGTTAACCCGATTCAGGTAACAAAACTAGTTGATGATGTTATGCAAGTTTTTGCATCAATAAAAGGGCAGGATTGGTTTAAGTTAAGAAAGTCAGTTATTGATCTTGAGTCGGAATTGAAAAAGCAAGGGGTAAATTATAACTATCTATCTGAGTTGATAAAGAATCTTAAAATTTATCAATACATCGAAATACGAACCGATATTC
Organism: Candidatus Omnitrophota bacterium; assembly: GCA_016214325.1. Taxonomy (GTDB): domain Bacteria; phylum Omnitrophota; class Gorgyraeia; order Gygaellales; family Profunditerraquicolaceae; genus JACROS01. The sequence goes on from JACROS010000087.1 coordinate 1,278, forward strand.
CTGTTACATTAGTGTCAGATAGTGTTTTTGTAACCCCGGGTTTACTTATTCCATTTAAAGATAGTCTTTCTGTAATCAGAGTTAGCAGGAGCATCTTAAATAACGGTATTACTTTGGTGTTTGGTAGCTATTCTTATGATGCTCTTGGTATGATTCCCGATTTTACTAAATACTGGAGTATGGAAGTAAGTAGAGAGTATGGGCTTAAAATATCAGGTATTAGGGGATTTATGGGTGATATGACAGAGTTAGCAGTTGCAATTATGGGAGCTTTGGGAAATGATAGGCAAAGAGAAACTGGTATTCAACAACCTCAGGCTCCAGGCGCTTCTTTGGCTGCAGGCGATTCAAAAGGTAAATCCAGCTCTTCCTCAGTTATTCTAAAATTCTTTAATAAAAAGCTTGATGAAAAAGGTTTTACTATTAACCTTGATGTTGTCGATCCGGACTTGCTAGGTAATTCAACTTTTGTTGATAATACGCAATGGTTTTTGTATCGTTTTACAAGATTGGATAAAGGAGTTGATGCCAAATTTTTAGATATTTTTATTAAAGATAACGAAATTATTGGGTATGGTTTAGTAACATTAATGGGTAAGTCTGCAATTCTTCGTTTTCAGAGTTTTGAACATGATAAAGGCCTTTCAGCATCGTGGGCAAAGATTTATCAAGAAAGAGTGGAAAAATTAAAAGAAACCTTTCGTTCTTTAAATAAAGTTGTTGAAGTTTATTCTGTTCCTATGGACCAAATTTTAAGTGAGGCACAAATAACCAGGAGAGTATTTTTTGCTTTATATCCTGGCACGGATTATTCAATAATTCAGGGGGTTACTGCAGGTATTATAGATAAAATTAGAAGAGGTGTCTCGCTTAATTCAAGCGAAATGCAGTTAGTCGTATTTAATGATTTTGAAGGTTATGATTCCTTTGGTCCGGCAGCAGATTTTTATGTTAATAAGCTTGGTTGTAAGTTTGTGGCAACAGTATTTTCGCAACAAAAACTTATGATGAATTCTGAAGAAAAAGAAATATTGGCTAAACTTCAGAGTGGCCAAAAACTTAGAGAGGAAGAAATTATTAATTTATTTAGCGGTAGAGGATTAGTTCAATCAGCTTCATCGGGCGTAAGAGATCTTGCAACTTTGCCTCAAGTTGTTGAAAATTCCGGAGATAATTTTATCGATGGGGTAGCAACGATCCTCGCCCTTGGGAATGGTGTAGGAGGGGCAACGTTTGGCAACATAAGTATTCATTTTGGCAATGATAGGGATGCGGCCAGAGAAGATCTGACAACCATGAACAGGACTATCTTGGATAAAGTGAATGGGCTGTTGAATAGGGGCCTTGCTCAATGGAAGGTTTTGACTGACCCCAGTGCGTTAGTGGAGGGGGATATAGTAAGGGAGGATTTCACTAATGGCAGGAAAGAGACAAGTCGCTATAATCACTCTACTCCTAATCGCAGTTACAATATGGCAACCGGTGAAAGTAAAATAACTGGTGCAGTTTATTATTGTACTCCTTTAGAACGTTCAGGTGGTTCATTTTCTGCATTTAACTTGCAGGATGTTCAAGAAGGGAGAATTGAAGTGCTTGTATCTAGCGCCAAAAAGGTTTCTTTGAGCGGCGCAAGGTTCTTAAGCAGAGCTGATGTGCATAGATTAATTGAAGAAGGTAAAGCTGGTTGGGTGCCCTTAGAAAAGGAAAAGACACTTAATTTAAGAAGAGGTGATATTCTTGCAAAAACTGTCTCCGGTAGCCAACACATGTTTCGTTTTGAAGCATTTTATAATGATAAAGAATTAATAATGTTTGATATGGAGCGTGGTTTTGAGGATGTAATTGCAATTAGCGATGTAAGAAATTGGCAGCTTTTAGCGCGTAGCGCCAATGTAGCATTGACATCTATACTATTTGGCGATCAACAAGTTTTTAGACCTGGCGCTTCTTCGGCGGTATCGGAAAAAGTCGGGGGTATTGATTTTCGGGTGATGAATATCGTTACCCAGCCGATGGCAGGATTAACTAGTTTAAACTTAAAGCTGCCTGTTTTGGCTAATTTGGCTGAATATAATCTGGATGAGGAGTTTCAGCAAATTCAGAAAATGCTTCAGGCGGGTATTGCGCCGTCAGGTGACCGAATTAAAGAATACTTAGCAGCTTGTCAGCAGAAAGGCCAGTGGAATAATCGTATTGCTGATGTGGTTGGTTGTTTAGCAGAAATATGCAGGATAGAAGAGGACAATGTCCGCGAAGTCAGCCCTGGAATTAAAGAGGCGATATTACTTGCGGATTCAGTAGAAGTATCAGGATAATTTAGAATAAAGGGGACGGTTCTATTTTAAGTTAGAAAACAGAACCGTCCCCTTTATTTTTTAAAGAACCATGGAAGAAAAGTGCCGAAGAAGAAAATTTCACGGATAGATAAAATTCTATGTTAGATTTTGTCATTTTGTGTGTCTATTATAGGCAGAAGGAGGGAAATTATATGTCTAGCGCAATGGGAGTAGAAGTTATTGCAACAAGAATTTTGGAATTACGCGGTAAGAGAGTAATGCTTGACCGGGATTTGGCTAAGCTTTATAGCGTAGAAGCCAAAAGATTGAATGAGCAGGTAAAAAGGAATATTAAGCGTTTTCCGTCAGATTTTATGTTTCAATTATCCTGGGAAGAGGTAGAATCTTTAAGGTCGCAAATTGCGACCTTAAATGAATTGAGATACACGTTTTCTAAAAGAGGCAAGCATATTAAGTATTTACCTTACGCATTTACTGAGCAAGGTGTGGCTATGCTTTCAAGTGTGTTAAATAGCGAAAGGGCAATACAGGTTAATATTTTAATTATGCGGGCATTTACCAAATTAAGAGAAATTCTTTTAACTCATAAAGAATTGGCCGCAAAGATTGAGATGCTTGAAAATAAATATACCGAACATGACCAGACTATAAAAGAGATATTTCGGGCAATAAAGCAATTGTTGGATCCGCCGGCAGTTAAAGAAAAAAGAATAATCGGATTTGGTAAATAAAGAACAAAAAATGCCGAAGAAGGGAGTTTCCCGACGCGCGCTTTCGCTCGGTCGGGATCCCGATCGCCATAAAATAGCTTGTCGGGAGAACCCTTATGAGGTTGCCCTCATCGGTTTTTGAGATTTATGAAGCGTTCGGCGATTTTCCTTTTACGTTTCAAGCAAGGTAGGTCAGGTTTGTAATAAAGCCAGGATAATAATTTTAAAGAATCATTTTTAGCAAAACGAAGTCTCCAAAGGCACTTTTCTCTTCCATTGTACCCGATTCTTCTGTCACATGATAAATCTCCTTTAATAGCTAAAATACTGCTTAATTTTTGAGCAATCCATTTTATATGTGGTGGACTTGATGATATAAAATGTGTATAAAGCCGTTTATAAACATATTTCGGACTTTTAAATACATTATATTTGTCTTCATAGGTAACAATTGAGCCATCTCCATCTAGATGTCCTCTTAAGAAATCTCTGAAATATAAATCAGGGATAGTAATTTTCTTCAGGTGAAAGGTTTTGTTTTGCGATAAGCCTATTTTAATAAGCCATTTGTATAACGAAATATCTCCAAATTGTATTTTATAGCTTTGTTTTTTTGAAAAACCACCTTTAGGATTTCTGGAAATTTTATTATTTAGACTCAAACATTTCTTAAAAGTTTTTAGGAGTTGTTTATCTGAAGAGGTTAGAGTAATATGCCTATTGTCAGGGGAAAGATTGCCATCGGTTGTGAGGAGACCGATAGCGTAAGCTAGTTCAGGTGTGTATATCTTGTTGTGCATTTAAAAAAAATGCCGAGGAAGGGAGTTGAACCCTTATGAGGTCACCCTCATCGGTTTTTGAGACCGACGTGTAAGCCATTCCACCACCTCGGCAAAAGAGCTATTTGAGGCACTATGCCCGTTTAAGTACGATTTAAATTTTCGATAAGGAAAATTTAAATGGAGCTGAGGAGGATTGAACTCCTGACCCCTTGCATGCCATGCAAGTGCTCTCCCAGCTGAGCTACAGCCCCGTGAATTAATAAATATAACATTCCCTTAATCTATTGTCAACTATAACCTTGACGCTGGCTTGCTTACGCGCTATAATTTTCCATTATGCTTTTAGGGGTGCATGTATCGGCTGAGGGTAAGATTTATGAGTCGCTGGAGAGGGCAAAGAAACTTGGTTGTAATACCATGCAGATTTTTAGCCGTTCTCCCCAGAGATGGCGTGAAAGTCGCTTAGGTGCTCAGGATATCCAGGAATTTATTCGCAGGAATGATAAATTAAATATTCGGCCGGTTTTTATCCATATACCATATTTAATAAATCTTGCATCTCCAGATTTTAAGCTTTATAAAGCTTCAATTAAGGCTTATATAGAGGATATTTTAGAGGCGGATGCTCTTGGGGTGGATTTTATTGTAACGCACATGGGCAGCCACAAAGAAACCTCTGAAGCTCAGGGGCTTAAGCGTCTGACAAAAGCAATAAATATCATCTTGGAAAGAACCAAGAATTGTAAAGTAGGTATTCTTTTAGAAAATACCTCTGGTTCTGGCTCGTGGCTAGGGTATAAATTCAGTCACCAGAAAGCAGTGTTTGAGGGAGCAGATTACAATAGGCGTCTGGGTTTGTGCCTTGATACTGCGCATGCTTATTTAGCAGGGTTTGATCTTTCAACACAGATAGGTTTAGAGGAACTTTTGAATGAAATAGAAGATAACGTCGGCTTAAAATATATCAAACTGATCCATTTTAATGACGCACAGGGTGCACTCGGTTCGCATCATGACCGTCACGCGCACATAGGAAAAGGCGGCATTGGCATGGAAGGGATGAAAAGAATTATAAATCATCCGGCTTTAAAGAATGTCCCTTTTATTTTAGAAACACCAAAAGAAACCTTAAAATCAGACCAGCTAAATTTGCGGCTGGTTAAAAAATTAAGAGATAAATAATTATAAAGTAATGGAGAAAAATTATGGCGCATAAATTATTAATAGTTGATGATGAAAAAGACGTAATTGAATTTCTTGAAAAAAGGCTTAAGCACGAAGGCTATGATGTGGTTACTGCTTTTGACGGAGAACAAGCGTTAACACGCGTTAAAGAAGATAATCCGGATTTAATTTTATTGGATTTGATGCTTCCCAAGAAAAACGGTTTTGAGGTGTTAAAAGAAGTGCGGGAGAATTTTAAAGACAAGTGGCGGCCGATAATTATTGTGAGCGCAAAGACTGAGCTTGATTCGGTAAAGACTTGCTATGGCCTTGAGGCGGATCATTATTTAACTAAGCCTTGCACTATTGAAAATATTTTGCGTGGTATCCGGACAATGATTTCTCTAATCCCAATGAGGTTAAATTAGCATGGTTTACGATTTTAAGGAAATTGAAAAAAAGTGGCAGGGAATTTGGGAAAAAGAAAACATTTTTCATGTTCAGCCTGATCAGAATAAGAAGAAATATTATCTTCTTGAAATGTTTCCTTATCCGTCTGGGAAGATTCATATGGGCCATGTGCGTAATTATACTATCGGAGATGTTGCTGCGCGTTTTAAGATGCTGCAAGGATATATGGTTTTGCATCCAATGGGTTTTGATGCCTTTGGCCAGCCTGCAGAGAATGCTGCTATTAAGAATAATACCAAGCCGGATATCTGGACGCATAAATGCATTGATTGGATGAAGATTGAATTAAAGAAAATGGGATTTTCCTATGATTGGCAAAGAGAAGTTTCTACTTGTGATGCTAGTTATTATAAATGGAATCAGTGGATTTTCTTGAAGATGTTTGAAAAGGGCCTTGCCTATAAAAAAGCCTCTAGTGTTAATTGGTGCCCGTCGTGCCAGACTACTCTTGCTAATGAAGAAGTAATTGAAGATGGATGCTGGAGGTGTCATACCAAGGTTGAACAGAAGGAACTAGAGCAGTGGTATTTAAAAATTACTGATTATAAAGAAAAATTGCTAGAGGATTTACAGCAATTAAATAACTGGCCACAGCGGGTGCTGGCTATGCAGTCAAACTGGATTGGAAAAAGCCAGGGAGTGCAGATTTATTTTAGGCTTCAAGGGCAGGATAAAATTATTCCGGTTTTTACTACTCGCGTAGATACAATTTTCGGAGCAACTTATATTGTTTTAGCACCTGAGCATCCTTTGGTAAAAGAAATTATTAAGGGTAAGCCTCAGGAAAAGGAAGTTTTAAATTTTATTGATAAGGTGAGCCGGGAAAGTAAAATTAAACGTTCTTCCTCGGATGTAAAAAAAGAAGGAGTTTTTAGCGGATGTTTTGCTGTTAATCCGGTAAATAATGAAGAAGTGCCGATTTGGGTGGCGGATTATGTTTTGATGGAGTACGGAACTGGTGCGATTATGGCAGTTCCGACGCATGACCAGCGTGATTTCTTATTTGCTAAAGAGCATGGTTTGTCGTTGCGGGTTGTTATTCAGTCGCCGGTTTACCCCGAGCAAAGTCGAGGGGTCGCCACTATGCAATCGTCCGATGAATTAAAAGAGGCTTATGAAGGTGATGGTATTCAGATAAATTCTGCGCAATTTAACGGACTTTCAAATCAAGAAGCAAAAATAAAAATTGCCGAATGGATGGAAAAAACTGGTATTGGTAAAATTGAAACTCATTGGCGCTTGCGCGACTGGTTAATTAGTAGGCAGCGTTATTGGGGTACTCCTATCCCGATGATATATTGCAAAAAATGCGGAATTGTTCCTGTGTCTTATGAGAATCTCCCTGTTGAGCTTCCTCAGGATGCTCCTTTTACCGGAGAAGGCGGCAGTCCTTTAGGCAAGGTTAAAGAATTTGTAGAAGTGGTTTGCCCCAAGTGTAAAGAAAATGCTCGTCGTGAAACTGATACCATGGCAACCTTTTTTGATTCCTCGTGGTATTTTTTAAGATTTTGCTCGCCTTCTAACCAGGATTCCTGCTTTGACGTGCAGGAAGCAAAATACTGGATGCCGGTTGATCAGTATATTGGAGGCATTGAGCATGCAATTTTACACTTATTATATTCGCGCTTTTTCACCAAATTTTTCCAGGATTTAGGCATGATTAATTTTCCCGAACCATTTGACCGCTTGCTAACACAGGGAATGGTGCTAAAAGACGGCGAGGTAATGTCTAAGTCCCGGGGAAATATTGTAGATCCTGATTCAATCATTAAGAACTACGGCGCTGATACTTTGCGTTTGTTTATTTTGTTTGCCGCGCCCCCTGAAACAGAGTTGGAATGGGATGACCGCGGTATTGAAGGTGCATTTAAATTTCTAAACCGTGTTTGGCGTATTCAGGAAAACCTTAAAGAAGAAGTTTCTCCAGAATTAATACGTATTTTACATAAAACCATCAAAAAAGTCACTGAGGATATTCAGGAGTTTAAATTTAATACTGCAATTGCAAGCTTGATGGAATTAACCAATGCTATTTATCAGCATGGGGCAACAAAAGAAGTTTTTAATAATCTTGTTCTTTTGTTGAGCCCAATTGTTCCGCATTTCTGCGAGGAGCTTTGGCAGATTCAAGGCAGCAAACAAAGTATTTGCCGAGCAAAATGGCCTGAATATGATCCGGCTGTTTTGGTTGAAGATAAGGTGGTAATAGTGGTGCAGGTAAATGGAAAGGTGCGCCTGAAAGTAGAAGTCCCTTCGGATATTTCACAGGATAGCCTGCGTGAAATTATTTTATCTGATGAAAAACTTGCTGTATGGATTCAGGGAAAGCCAATCAAGAACTTCGTTGTTGTCCCCCGCAAATTGGTGAATATCGTAATATAATCTAAAAAATCCTGTTAGATTTTGAGTTTTTCTGTGTCTATTAGCATAGAGGAGGAAGTTATGCTAAATCTGACACAAGAAGAGCGCAGGGTTGCTGTATTCTTACTTACTGTAGTGTTGGTTGGTTTGGGAATAAATTTTTGCCTTAAACTTAATCACAAAGTAAGGCGCGTAGTTTGTGCTGAGGAGTCCTTAGCTAAAATTAATCTAAATCAAGTAACCTTGTCGCAGTTACTACGAGTTCGTTGTATCCCCAAAAAGATAGCTGAGAAAATTATTGAATATCGTTTAACTAATGGCTCTTATGGCCAAGTTGAGGAGCTTAGGCAGATAAAGGGAGTGGGAGAAAAACGGTTTAATAAACTAAAAGATTTGTTTTTTGTTAAATGATACCTCCTTTGTTATATCTGACAATAATTTTTGCTTTCGGAATTGTTTTTGCTGCCAAAATGAAAGTCGTCTTTATTTCGGGTTTTTTTGCTGCGGCAGCATTTCTAATTTTTTCTTACCTTTTTATTAAGAAAGGGAAGTTTTTTTATTTGTTTCTTTCTCTGACAGTTTTTATTCTTGGGGCTTTGTC
>JACROS010000084.1 GCA_016214325.1 Candidatus Omnitrophota bacterium
ATATATAATTGATAAATATATTTATCTTACGAAACAAGCTGCACAAGACAAGCCGGATTTGATTGTTTGGCCTGAGGCAAGTTATCCGGGTGTTATTGGAGAGGACGACCAGGATTTTTCTCAGGTTTTATTTCTGGCTAAAGATATTAAAACATCATTAGTTATAGGTGCGGTGGTTAATGATGAACGTAAATATTCTAATACAGCTTTTTTGATAGATGATTCTGGGGCGTTATCTGGGCGTTATAATAAATTACATTTGGTTCCTTTTGGGGAATATATTCCTTTAAAAAATGTTTTTCCTTTTTTGGAGAGTTTTGCTCCAATTGGAGACATTGACCGGGGCAGGGAGTTTAAGGTTTTTACTAATCCTTTTGGCAAGTTTTGCGTTTTGATTTGCTTTGAAGATTTATTTCCTGAGCTTTCTAGAGAGTTTACGAAAAAAGGTGCAGATTTTCTGGTTAATATTACTAATGATGCTTGGTATAAAAAGACTTCAGCTGCCTTACAGCATTTTCAAGCATCTGTTTTTCGTGCTTTAGAGAATCGCCGCCCACTTGTGCGTTCAGCAAATACTGGAATTTCTGGATTTATTTCTTCTACAGGAAGAATAATTTCTTTGGTGCAAGGTAAAAATAATGAAATACTTTTTATTGAAGGTTTTGATACGCAAGAAATTGATGTTTCGGGAAAAGGTTTGAGTTTCTACACTCGTTTTGGGGATGTTTTTATCATGGTTTGTTTTTTATTATTTTGTTTTGGTATAATTTTATTTTTTGCAGCTAGAAGAAATAGCGTAAAATAGCACCCTTCGGAGAATTTTCCTTAATTTATTTCCTGCGGTTCAATATGAACAACTACATCAGTTATTTCGGGGATGGCTTTCTTAAGAGTATCTTCAATAGCATAGCTTATTTTATGAGCATTATCTACATGCATATCTGGATGTACCTGTGCGTGTAAATCTACATGAATATCATCCGGCCTGCCGCGGGTCCTGATTTTATGGCATGCCCGCACGCCTTTAATTTCTAAAACAACGTTTTCAATTTTCTTATTGTCAAGAATTGCTGCAGTGTCGCAGAGCACTGCTTGGCTTTCTTTAATAATGTCAATTCCGGCGTGAGCAATGAATATGGCAATAAAGATTGTGGCAATTGGGTCAAGAATTGGGTAGCCTAGTTTTACCACAATAAGGGTAACAATAACTGAAAGTGAGGTAAAAATATCTGCTTTGGTGTGTATGGCATCAGAAATAAGAATATCGCTTTTAAGGAGTTTTCCTTTTTTGTGCTCATAATGCATAACCCAGAAATTTATAGCCATAGTGGTTAGCATAATTATAAAACTGTTTGCGTCAATGCGAGGAGTTACTGGATGGAAAAAACGGCTTATTCCCTCTCTTGCTAAATTAAAGGATAGTAAGAAAAGCATAAAGGCAATTCCCAAAGAGAAGAAAGTTTCATATTTTTTATGGCCATAGGGGTGATCTTTGTCTATTGGCTGGCAGGCAAAATGAATGCCAATGATGCCAATTACATTTGATGCTCCGTCGGATAATGAATGGAATCCGTCGGCAGTCATACTGGTGCATCGGGTGATGAAGCCGTAAATAATCTTAGCAAATGCCACTAACCAGTTTAGGACAAGAATCAATAAAAGAATATTTCGGATCTTGGTGTAATGTTCTTGTGTAGATAGGCGCATAAGGTTATTATAGTAAATTTGAATTATTTTGCAATAAGAAACCCTCCTGCTTCGCGCTTTATTAGAATATTGCTAGCTTTGACGCGCTTCGCAGGGCCGAGAAACCCCTTTCTTTTTACCCCTGTTTTAGTCTTGTTTTGACCTTTCTGTATATTATACTTTACTTACCTAATATAATCGGCTGATAAGTCTGTAAATCCGTAACTAGTAACTAGTCCCGACGTTCTATTTCATAGAGGTCGGGATCCCGACTTGGAGTTAATGTTATGTTGGATCGAACTTCGGGATAACTCGTAACTTAAAGATAATTTTTAAATGCCTAAAAGACTAAACAAAATCTTAAGTATCCTTATCTCAATACTCCTACTCCTAGAGCAATCTGCCTTTGCTGCAGGTGGAGCTATAGATCTCTCTAGCTCATTTAGTAAGCTAGCCTCAGGTATATCCTCTAGCTTATCCTCATCTGGCACTAATGCTGTATTTCGTCCTATACATCTAAGATACCTAGAATACCTTCCTAAAGATAATAGCTTTAAGCTATTACTTGATAAAGGTAGCATAGACCCATCATTGCAAACCATGCCACCGAAGGTGGCAGGTGAATCAACCTCAAGTCCAACTAATCCATTAGCTCAAACCAATCAAGACCTAACATCTACTACTCAAGACCTAATGAAGTACTTCTACATTGGCCTTACTCTACCTAATGATGCTTTCTGGGTTAACCTAAGGCCTAATAGTCCAGATAACACTATAGATAGCCTGCTCGCTCAAACAGACATAGGCAGAATCCTTCTTGAAGCTGATGTAGAGCTTAAGAAAGACACAGCTAGCTACACTAATCCAAACACTCCTATAGGCAAGGAATACTGGAATAAGCTCTATAAGAAAGCTAGTGAGCTCTTTGGAACAGACCAGATTACTATCCCTACTCTAACACGTCCCTGGATAGTCCCTGGAGAGATAATCATCAGAGAGACTACTGATAGTGCCTACATCTACAAAGCTACCCTTAAAGTAATGCTAGAAGAAGACTACTTTAAAGCACAAAGTACGTCATTGCGAACCCCCGCAGGGGGTGAAGCAATCTCAAAACAGGGATTGCTTCGCTTCGCTCGCAATGACAAGAGAGGCGTTGTTGGCAATGACGAAAATAGCATTTACCAATTTAACGACCCTCGCCTCAAAGAACTCAACTCCTACTCTACTAAGCTAATAAAGGAACTAATCATCCCTAAACTAACTAAAGAAGTAAACTCCTCTAGAAGATATGCTTCACTACGCCAGGTCTATTACTCTCTTATCATGGCACAATGGTTTAAGGCTCGCTATCGCTCGCAGAGAACAGAGCACAGAGAACAGAGTATAGCTTCGTCATTGCGAGTGAGTGCGCAGCACGAGCGAAGCAATCTCGATTCTAACGTAGTCAATCCCATAGACTCTAAGAATCTCTTTAACCTAACCTCTAAGACTCTCAGGAATAAACAAGACAGACGTGTGCTCTTCCGATCGGAGGGATTAAGATTATGCCTGATGAGATAATATCTTCTTCAAGCCCGTTGAATAAGACAGCTAGTGCAATTGTAACTGTTCCTAGTGCCAGCTCTTCAATATTAGAAGGAAGGCCATTATTCAAAGGATTAATATTAGCTACATTGATAGCAGGGTCATTAGTTATTCAAGGAGACAATATTCAAAGACAAGAGTTACAAAACACGACCAAAGCCAATCCTGTAATAATAAAATCACAACCAAGTATTCCTAGATTTAGCAGTCTAAGCGATCTGTCACTTCAGGAAATTGTGAAGCCTCGTTCTTTTGCGATTCCATATGGTGGAGCAATTATTGAATCAAGTATTCCTAGATTTAGTAGTCTAAGTGACCTGCCGCTTCAGGAAATTGTGAAGCTTCATTCTTCTGCGGTTTTATATGGTGGAGCAATTATTGAATCAGATAGTCCTAATATAGAGGCTTTGTTTAGTGCAATGAAAAGGGATGGACGCATTAAGCCAGAGGATGAGCAATTTGCTAGTGATATCTTTAAGATATTAAAGAAACTTGGTATTGTTGTTTTGGTATTCAATAATGTTGATGAGTGGGGGAGATATACAGGGGAAAGCATAGATCCTGCAAATAAGCGATTAAGAGGGCATGCTAGAGCTAGCGCCCATAATTATGTGAGAATAGATGCTTATGGCCCTACTTTTTCTTTGCCTCTTCTAGCTCACGAGCTTGTGCATATTCTTCAACCACGCCCAACAGAAGTTTTGGCAAGCATAGGAGATAGGGATAGCCTTGGTGAACAATTAGCTGTACGGTTTAATTCAAATAAGTTAACTGTTGTATTTGAAAAATTTAAAACAAGTTTAGGAATAAATACTGAATTATCCAAGTTGTATAATGATTTCTTAGATAGTTACATAGCTGACGAGACTAAGGCCGGTGCCGATGAAGAAACTTTTACTTATATTTACCAATATTTAAATGGACAAGCTAAATATGATTTAGATCTTCCAGATAACCCTTTATTTAGAAGCAAGTTGAAGTGGCGGTTAAACTTGCAGAAATTCCTTGATAGGATGGATCAATTCTCTCCTGAAACAAAGAGTATCTTGAGAGATTATTATTCAAAGCTTGGATTGCCAATTCCATTAGTCTTGGGTCAAAATAAGAAAGCCACTGCTTCTTTATCGGCAGCGGAAGAAAATAGCGAGTTATATGTAGAAAGAATAGGAACGTCTCATAATTTTACTAAACAACAAACTGCATCTTCGACTGTCGGTGGATATATCCCTGCTATTGGGCAGGTTATAAATCAAATTGAGCAATTTTATTGGTCATTTTTAGATTTATTGAATACTACAGAGTATGTAATTATGAGCCTGATAGGTGCAGGATTTCTGGCCTATACTACAGTTAAAATATTAAGAGATTTTGTAGCTGTATTTAAGAATAACGATTTAAATCCAACTATTCCCGGTGACAAAGAAGGGGTATCTGATTTAGATGATAATGATACAACTGTTGCGGGAGCTAGAGAAGATAAAACTGCTGTTAATTCAGAAAGAGCAGAAATAAAGCCGCAGGCTATATTTAGAATAGATTCACTTTTTTTGAATAATTTTTTTAATAAGCTATATCCTTCGGTATCTTCTAGGATAACAAAACATCTAGATGCAGGTTTTAATGATTCTTATTATTTGTATATTAACGGTAGGTACTGGGTGGTTAAATTATCTGATTATTCTAGTATTCCTGAAGGCGCCAAGTTTTGTCGAGAGGCTTGGATAAAAGAAACCAGAATTTCACGTTTAACTAAAGGCATTAAGGGTATTGTTGCTAATGATCCGGTGAAGTTTCTAATAAATGCCGGTAGGCCGCAACTGGCGCAGGCATTAGATAATGCTTTGATAAGTGGGAATCAAATTGTAATTGACAGGATAATTAATAAATATTTTAGCACCAATGGCAAAATAATCTTTGTTTCCGAGAGATTTGAAAATGGCCTCCCGCTTTCTCAATGGGCACTTGTTAATAAGGGTAATAATATCAAGGTTAGGGAAAAGATTATACGTAGTCTCAATGCGGTTTTGGCAAATATGCATAGCTTGGGGATTGTGCATTTGGATTTGAAGCCGCAAAATGTATGGGTATTTGATAATAATGAAGCAGCTTTATTTGATTTTGAATCAGCAGTATTAATTACGAATAATTCTGAGGAGGAGTGGGCATTTCATGGCATTAGTCCTCTATCAACACCTTTGTACACTCATCCTTTGTCGCATTTAACCTGGAATGGCCAAATTAATAAACTTTTAATGAACGGACAATTGAGGCAGTTTTATTACTCTTGTGATTTGTATTCTTTGGAGATGATTAAATTATTTTTGGATAGCCGTTTAGATCTTTCTGGGAGAGATAGGAATTTAGTTGCTCTTGTTTTAGGTGCTAAGTTATATGAGGAATTAGATTTAGATAATCATCCGGAAAGGTTATTGGATTATCATTTATTTGTGCAGAAAGCTATGGCAAGGGTGGAGGTATTTAGAAACAATAGTGCTTCTTCTGCATTAAATGCAGAAAGTTTTGAATCTAGCTCTGGCCAAGTTGCTTTTGTGCCTTTAAAAAAGAAAATAGGCGGTTTAGATGAAAAAGGTAAAAGGCTTGGTGGAAGGTTAGTGAGTGAATTTATTGGAGATGTTTGGATAACCGCGGGAAGTTTTCCATACAGAGTTTTGGTTGCTGGTGACAAGATTTATGTCCAGAGATACAACAAAGAAAGAACATTTAGTTTAGCCTATCCTCGTTTAATTAATATTAACGAGAGTTTTGCTATTGGTAGAAAATTTGATGCCGGTATTTCTGATGAAAGGCTGTCTCGCAAGCATTGTCAGCTGATGGTGTATAAGGAAGATAATAAGTATATGTTGGAACTAATAGATAGCGAATCTAGCAATGGGACAATCGTTGAATTATTTTATCCTCATCTTAAGTCTAGTGCAGATGAGTACGACATTACTAGGCAGATTATTTTGGGGTATAAAACATTGCGGCCACAAGATAGGTTAATTACTACTTCCACAGGTACTTTGCGCGTAGTCTCTCGGGTAGAAAATGGTTTGGTTATGAGTATGAGAACTGAAAACGGCGTAACAAAAGAAACTCATGAGCGATTGAGCGATGTTTTGATGTTCATTGGGAATAGGATGATTAAGGTGATTCGCCCTGTTTCTAATACTGCTTCTTCCGCGATATCTATGAAAGATCGTTTTATTAGGCAGGCAATTAAAGAAGTGTATTTATCATTTGTGCTTGAGGATGCAGCAGGAAATAAAAAAGAGGTTATTGTGCGCCCGTATCAGGATACTGATTATTCGAGTATTGGAGTTTATGATATGGCTAATTCTGATAACTTACTTGCTTACATAAGAGATAGCGCCTTACGAAATGATAAAAATGGCAGTATGCTTTTGGTTGCAGATTCAGGAAACAAAGATAATCCGCAGATTGAAGGCGTGTTACATTTTCTTCTTGAAGATGACCCTGAATACGGTGAGCATATTTTTGAAGATGAAATTAGCAAAGAAAATATACCTTATCCAATTGTGCATTTAGTGGGTATGGCGGTTAAAAAAGAAAATAAAGCCGGCGTAGGAGATGGGTTAAGAGGGGTGGGTAGAGCTTTGGTAGCTGGAGTTGTGAAAACCAGTTTTGAATCTGAGGGGATCAAAAAAGGCAATGGGCATTTATTAGTAGAGAACGCATCACGTTTAGACAATGATGATCAAGATCCTGCTAATTTTTATTTTGCACTTGGCATGGATAATTTAAAAAATAACACTTATTATTTTGATGCTGATGGTGGCAAGTTGTTTCTTAAAGATTTAGAGAAAAAAGGAGGTTTTTCTGATTTAACGGATGATTTTAATTTTTCTTTAGAAGAGTATCAAAGTTTTAATGGAAAAATTCATCCGCAGTTTAAGAAATACAATGAGATTATTCCTAAAGATAACAGAACAGGGGGTGTTTTTGTCTCTGATTTACCTGTGCGCGATCGGATTGTTTCTGAGATTAAGAAAGCAATGAGAATTAATGGTTTTGATTTAAATAGTGAGTTTTCGTTTTTGTTTGCTAGAAATGGAGAGCTAAACCAAGTTTTGGGGTATGTTGTTGAGAATTTGGCTCAGCATGAATTTGTAGATGATGCAAATCTTGTAATGAGAGTTTATTTGACAGATGAGCCTTATATGGGTATTAGGATAGAATTTTTAGGTTCGGCAAGCCAGGATTTCCCGAGTAAGTTTAAAGCCAGAGATTGGTTTTCGCATCTTGACAGGCCTTGGTCAGGGGTGTCAGCACCAGAAAATGAACGATCAGGAAAAACATGGCTTGGTGTTGGGGTTTCTCGTGTTTTTGAACATTTTCTTAATGTAGAAAGACATTTAGAATTACATAGTGACCGGCACATTTTAATGGGTTGGCGCGAAGCAGGTGTCAATGAAGGTTGTCCTGTTGGTAGTCATATTATTGCAATGCATTTTCCAATAGAGGTTGTTGGTTCTTCTGGAGTTTCTTCTCCGTTGCGCAAGAATCAAGAAAATTTATTGGATATAATTAAAACAAAAATAAGCGCACAGCGGTTAAATAAGTTAAATTCATCTGGAGTATTTAGTCCCGCAGAAGTTGAAAATTTGTTGAATAATTTAGTAAAGCTTAGAAGTGGCAGAGATATTCCCCAATCTATGAAATCTAGAATAGCTGGTTTCTTGATTATTGCAGATTGCTGGAAACAAATACAAGAATTTCTTCCGAATGAGATTAAGATTTTAATTTTTAGTATGGTTCGAGGCACAGATGATATCAGTGAAGTAGAGAAGAAGTACAATTTTTCAAACGGCTATTTCTGGGCCAAAGGGAGCTCTTTTGCTGATCACTCAGCTCTTAAAATTGATTCTGGGGTAAGAAATTTTATTGATGTTGGTTGCGGCACAGGAACAACTGCCATTGCTTTAGCTACTAAATATCCTGGGTTAGAGGTAATTGCTGTTGATGCTAATGCGTATAATTTAAAAGTTTTGTTTGATAGTATTTCTGACATTGACTTACCAAATGTAAAAATACAATATGGCGACTCCGGAAAATTATTAAAAACAATGTCGCCGGGAACAATTGATCGTGTGCTCTTCAAAGATTATTTTCATTATTGGAAACAGTATGCATCTTTGAGAGGCCTTATCAGGGTAAGCATTCCTTTGTTAAGTGAAAATGGAATTATTGTTATAAAAGGAGCAACCGGGCCAAGTGATGCTAAGGTGATTTCTAAGATTGGAACCAGTATAAAAATTCCTGTTTCTGCTGTATTTGAGAAAACTAGCAATGGAATTGATATTACGACAGTTGCAAGAGAAAATAAAATAGGCGGCTCTAATTCTTCTAACTCCATTGGCTCCTCGGCACTGACAGGCGACACTAAGGGCGGCATCGACTTCCGCTCTCTTCCCATTGTCACTCAAGCTGCTAGTAACTTAGGCCTAAGTACTATGAGTCAAGAATTAAGAATTAAGTTAATGAATTTTAATTTACGTTCTGAACTTAATGAAATAGAAAGACTCACCAGCGCTGGTATTGTTCCTTCCACTCAAAGAATTAAAGAATACATCCAGGCAAGCTTTTTGTCTATCAATTCCCCAGAAGATACCCAGAAGCTGCTCTCTTGTATTGCAGACATTCTTAGAAGACAAGAAGAAGAGTGCTGTGCTACAGATGAGGGATTAAAAGATATATTGGTAGTATTAGAAGCAGGAGTAATACAGCAACAACAAACAGAGGTTGTATTAATAAATAAAACCTAATAAATGCCTAAAAGACTAAACAAAATCATAAGTATCCTTATCTCAGTATTACTACTCCTAGAGCAATCTGCCTTTGCTGCAGGTGGTGCTATAGATCTCTCTAGCTCATTTAGTAAGCTAGCCTCAGGTATATCTTCTAGTCTATCCTCATCTAGCACTAATACTGTATTTCGTCCTATACATCTAAGATACCTAGAATACCTTCCTAAAGATAACAGCTTTAAGCTACTTTTAGATAAAGGTAGTGTAGATCTGTCATTACAAAGTAATATTCCCAGCACGTCATTGCGAACCCCCGCAGGGGGTGAAGCAATCTCTAAACAGGGATTGCTTCGTTCTGCTTCGCCTTTGGCTCGCAGTCCTCGCAATGACAATTTAGCTCTTCTTCAACCCAATAACTCAAGTAACCCAAGCAACCCAAGCAACCCAATAACCCAAGCTACTCAAGACC
>JACROS010000085.1 GCA_016214325.1 Candidatus Omnitrophota bacterium
CTGCCCAAGGGGTTATCCACATATCCACAGTATTCACAAAAAGAAAAGGCAGCCAAAAGAAAAAAGGCTGCTACTAATTTTAACCAAAAGCGGACACATCACTTGTTAAGAAAAGCGGACATCTTGACTATTTAGTTACAATTTGAAATTATACTTGACATAACTTGGCAAGTGTGTTAAAGTTATAACAAATTTGGAAGCATCAAACACACAAAAGGAGGTGTAGGATGAGTAGTTGGCAAGTTGTATTGTTGGAACCGGCAAGAACGGTACTCACCCAGATTGGTCAGTTTTTGGTCAATGTTTTGTTAGTGTTAATCATCCTTGTTATAGGTTGGATTATTTCTAGGATGATTAAGGCTGTGGTTACTAAGGGCCTTAGGCTTTTGCGGATTGATGCAATATCTGAAAAAATTGAATTGGATAGTATTTTGGAAAAAGGCGGAATTGCTTATTCGCTTTCAGAGTTGTTGGGAGTGATTTGCTATTGGTTGGCAATTTTGGTAACTTTTGTTGTTGCTCTTTCTACAGTGAATTTAATTACACCTAGTGTTTTGGACAGAGTTGTTTCTTATATACCTAATGTGATTGTATCAGTATTCTTGCTTATTTTAGGTATGTTTTTAGCTAATATGCTAAAGAATATTGTAGTTGCAGCGGCAAATAATGCCGGGCTTCGTCAGGGAAAGCTTCTAGGTAATATTGTAAGTTTTTTGATTGTTGCATTTGCTATTTTAGTTGCTTTAGAGCAATTAAAGATTGGAGTTAGGATTACAGAGTTAACATTGAGCATTATTTTGGGAACAGTTGGCCTGGGCCTTGCCTTGTCATTTGGTTTAGGGTGCAGGGAGATAGCCGGAAAATTTGTTGCCGATTTAGTGGAAACCATTAAAAAGAAATAATGTTTCTTTAGTATATTAAGCAAAAACCCCGCACTAAATGTGCGGGGTTTTTTGTAAGCAGCGTTAAATAATATTTTTAAGACTACAAAGATTTGGCTATGATTGAGAATAACAAAAAAGCAGAGAATTGTTGGGAGTGCTTGAATTGTTCAGATGATATAAAATCAAGCTGTCTTGCTTTTAAAATAAAGTCTGGAAAAGAATGCTGGATGATTGTTGGTAGTTTTACAACGATTGAGGCAAGATGTCCGGGTTTAGTGCATAAATTTAAACATTGTTGGGAGTGCCCTTGGTTTAAGGAAATGAATCCTGATTTTAGTAAGAAAATAAGTTAGGTTAATTTGTGTTAAACTAAGCAAATTATGAAAAACAAATTATTTTATTTTAGCGGAACTGGTAATTCTTTAAAAGTAGCTCGGGATTTAGCTGATGCGTTGGGGGATGCAGAAATTATTCCAATTCCAAATGTTATGGCTAAAGATAATATGATTATAGACTCAGAATCTATTGGAATTATCTTTCCTGTTTATATGTTTGGAATGCCCTTAATCGTACATGAATTTATTAAAAAGCTGAAATGTAATAAAGATCAGTATATTTTTTCTGTATCAACATGTCTGCCGGGTTTTCCGAGCTTATGCCAGGTAATTATACTCCGCTATATGGTGCCATTAGTATTGAGAAACAGCAAGAGATGTCTGATAAAGAAAAGGCTAGGATTGTAGAAATTGTTAATATTATAAGAGTGAGGAAGCCGTCTCTAATTGAGAAGAATTCAGCAATTTTTAATTTTCTTTCCAGCCTTATTTATAAGTTTTGCGCTCCGCGTATCTATAAAATGGATAAAGGTTTTTGGGCAGATGCAAGATGTAATAGTTGTGGTATTTGCCAAAAGGTGTGTCCAGTTGATAATATTAAAATAGAAGACGGTAGGCCTAAATGGCTCGGTAAGTGTGAGCAATGCTTAGCCTGTTTGCAGTGGTGCCCGCAGGAAGCAATTCAATATGGTAAGTCTACTTCTGGCCGTAAACGTTACCATCATCCTGAGGTTAATATAAAGGATATTATTCTGGAGGAGGATAGATGAAAAAGAAATTTATTATAATTCTGATTTTCTTTTTATCTTTGGTTGTTTTTTCTGTTATCAGGGATTTTGTGATTAAGAGTATTGTTACTGTGGTTGTTACTAATGTTACGGGTGCCCCTACTCGTGTTGGAGGCCTTTCTCTTAGCATTATCAGGCAGTCTGTCAAAATAACTAATTTTAAAATGTATAGCCCGAAGGGATTTCCTAAGGATGTTATGGTTGATATTCCTATGATGAATGTAACTTGTGATGTATTTTCAATTTTAAAAGGAAAGATTTATCTTAAAGAGTTGGCTGTAGATTTGAGAGAGATGGGGTTGGTAAAGAATAAAGATGGAAAATTAAATGTTGATTCACTTAAAATTTCACAGGCAAAAAAGCAGGCAGGTAAGCCTGCCAAGTCGATGCCTTTGCAAATAGATTTAGTGGAGTTAAATATCGGAAGAGTAGTAAGCAGAGATTATAGTGTTTCTGGAGAGCCGGTAATTAAGGTGTATGAGGTTGGAGTTAGAAAAACTTATAAGAATATTAATAGTGTTCAACAATTGACTGCACTTATTATTGCAGAATCATTAAAAGCAGCCGGTATTCGGGGTCTTGGAATATATGGCGCTTCTATGTTGACCGGCGTTGCTGCGCTTCCTGTGGCGGCAGCTTTTACTCTTGCAGGCAAAGATTATGCGCAACAAGATTATAGTGTTTCTTGGGATAAGGTATATGAGGTAGGTTTAGGTGTTATAAAAGAATCTGGCATAGTAAAGAAAGAGAATAAGACTACTGGTGTAATCAACGCAGATATTAGGGGTGCTCAGGTAACATTGAAGCTTCAAGAATTATCAAATAATTCTACGCGAGCTATGATTTCTGCTCGTAAGTTTTTTCTTCCTCAGCCCGAAGTAGCTGCGGGAGTAATGTACAGAATATCAGAGAAACTCAAGTAGGAAAATAAGAGATATGCAAAAGATTTTATTGACTGCCGGGATGCTTGCTTTTAGTAATGTGTTTATGACCTTTGCTTGGTATGGGCATCTTAAGAATTTTAATACCAAGCCGTGGATTGTAGCAGCATTTATCAGCTGGGGTATCGCGCTTTTTGAGTATATCATACAGGTCCCGGCAAACCGCATAGGGCACCAGGTGATGAATTTGGGCCAGTTAAAGATTTTGCAGGAAGCCATAACATTATCAGTGTTTGTTCCATTTTCAGTCTTTTATATGAAGGAAGGCTTAAAACAGGAGTATTTGTGGGCGTCATTTTTTATTTTGGCGGCTGTATTTTGTATTTTTCGCGGGGCGTTGGTTAAATAATCCTGACAACTTGTCGGCAATGGGGTTTGCCTTTAACTGCCTTAACGGCTGATAACTCCTACTAAAAAAGGAGGTATTAAGTGTTAAGGTTTTTTTTGGTTGCAGCAGGTGGCGCGATTGGCACGGGTTGCAGGTACCTGCTCTCAGGCCTTGATTATAAGTTTTCAGGAGGTGTTTTTCCTGTAAGCACAATTTTTATTAATCTTCTTGGCTCTTTTGTAATAGGTATTCTCTGGGGGCTTTTTGAGCGTTCAACCATATCGCCAAATATCAGGATGTTTGTTTTTATTGGTTTACTTGGCGGGTTTACGACATTTTCAACTTTTTGCCTTGAGAATTTCCATTTTATTAGAAGCGGAGAATTAAAATTTATGCTGTGGAATGTTTTACTTAGCAATGTGTTAGGGGTTATCTTAGTATTTATTGGTTTTATCATTTCCCGCTACCTGCCTAATTTTCGAAAATAAAAAATAATAGAATATTGACAAAAATGCCCGATGTGGTATGCTTATTATGAACATATGTTCATAATGACGGAGGTTGTTAATGAGGCCAAAGAAGACAAGATGGATTAAGTGTGCTCCTCAGGAAAGGTGTTTCAAGCCTTTATGCAAACCGTTAAGCAAGTTAGAAGATGTTTATTTGACGCTTGATGAGTTTGAAGCTGTGCGCCTTGCCTGTGTTGAAGGGTTAAAACAAGTTGATGCTGCGAAAAAACTAAAGATTTCCAGGCCGACATTTTCAAGAATTTTAACTTCTGCTCAAAATAAGATTGCCGATGGCTTGGTTAATATTAAGGCGATCAGGATTGAGGGAGGGTGTTGTTGTATCGCGGGAAAGGCGGTTAAGAAATGAAAGACTGGAAAAAGTTTCTTTATATCGTTGCGGCGTTTTTGGCATGTTTTTATCTGCCTGTTGAAAATTTACGTTTCTCCAACGCTATCTTTGAGGCTCTTGCACTTGTGAAATGGTATGCGAGGGAGCATGTGCTTTTATGTCTTGTGCCCGCATTCTTTATAGCCGGTGCTATTTCAGTTTTTGTCAGTCAGGCATCGGTGATGAGATATTTCGGGGCAAAGGCAAATAAATTTCTTTCATATGGAGTTGCGTCCATATCCGGAACGATACTCGCTGTTTGTTCTTGTACGGTGTTACCGTTATTTTCGGGAATTTATAAAAGGGGTGCCGGCCTCGGGCCTGCAATTGCTTTTTTGTATTCTGGGCCTGCGATAAATGTTTTAGCTATTATTCTGTCGGCGCGTATTCTTGGCTGGCAAATAGGATTTGCACGCGCTATAGGCGCGATAATTTTTAGCGTTGTTATTGGATTGCTTATGCACTTAATATTCTTAAAAGAAGAAAGAGCGCGCCATGCTAACGGCGATTTCAATGTTGGCGAAATCAATGAAACCCGTTCTTTAGGTAAAACCTTTCTTTATTTTGCATCCATGGTAGTGTTTCTTGTATTTGCTAATTGGGGTAAACCCCTTGAAGGAGATCATGGAATTTGGTCAGTAATTTATCAGTATAAATGGTGGGTTGCCGGTTTTTCTCTCGTTGCTCTAACTGTTATGCTTTTTAAATGGTTCAAAAAATATGAATTAAAGCAATGGATCGGAGCAACATGGGAATTCGCGCTTCAGATACTGCCGCTTTTATTGGGAGGGGTTTTGATATCGGGTTTTCTTTTGGGCAGGGTTGGTCATGAAGGCATTATTCCTTCGAGCTGGGTTGAAATGCTTGTCGGTGGCAATTCTTTTCGGGCAAATTTCTTTTCATCAATTGTAGCGGCGTTTATGTATTTCGCCACACTCACAGAGGTGCCAATTTTGCAGGGTTTAATCGGATCGGGAATGGGGAAGGGGCCTGCTTTGGCGTTACTTTTAGCTGGGCCTGCGTTAAGTTTACCAAGCATGCTTGTGTTGAGGAGCATAATTGGAACAAAGAAAACAATTGTTTATGTAAGTTTGGTTATAATCATGTCTACTATAATGGGGATGTTTTTTGGTTTTATTGTCAAATAGGGAGGGGAAATGAAAATAGAGATTTTAGGAGTTGGTTGTCCTAAATGCAAACAGCTTACAGCGAACGCCGAAGCAGCGGCAAAAGAACTCGGCATCTGCGCAGAAATTGTTAAAGTAGCAGATATAACGAAGATTACCGAATATGGCGTAATGATGACTCCTGCATTAGTCATTGACGGGACAGTGTTTTCGGCTGGAAAGGTTTTGAACAAAGATGAAATTAAGAAGATTATTTCAAAATAACAGGAGGATTGGTTGAAGAAAATATTTTTGGTAATTCTGTCGGTTATTACGGTAATTAGCATGAGTTCTTTGGCGGTTGCCCAAGATATGCAGCCAGCTAAAGTAATAGCATACTATTTTCATGGGACCTTCCGTTGCCCGACGTGTACCAATATGGAGAAGTATTCAAGGGAAGCGATTGATACAAATTTTAAAGGCCTTCTTGATTCCGGCAGGCTTGAGTTTATGGTGGTTAACATTGAAGATAAAGGAAATGAGCATTTTGCTAAGGATTACCAGCTTTATACCAAATCACTTGTCCTTTCTTTGGTTAAAGATGGCAAAGAAGTCAAATCAAAAAATCTTGATAAAATCTGGGAGTACTCTCGCGATAAGAAAAAGTTTATTGAATATGTTACCGGCGAGTTAAATGAATTTATGAAAGACGCACAATGATGGAAATCGTAATTGTTTTTGGATCAGCGTTCTGGTTGGGGATATTAACTTCAATCAGCCCTTGTCCGTTGGCGACAAATATTGCGGCGGTATCGTTTCTTTCCAAAAATATCGCTCATCCGTTCATGGTATTTTTCTCAGGACTTGCTTATACGGTTGGTCGTATGGTTGCGTATGCCACGCTGGGCTGGATAATTATTAATTCGCTTTTGAGTGTACCTGAGGTTGCCCAGTTCTTGCAGAAATATATGGGCAAGGTATTGGGGCCTTTGTTAATAGTTACAGGGTTATTTTTATTAGAAATCATCATGATTAAATTACCCGGAGTCGCTTTATCTCAAAAGCATCACAATAAACTCGTTGAGTCCGGAGCGCCGGGAGCTTTCCTGTTGGGGCTAATTTTTGCATTGGCGTTTTGTCCGGTTTCAGCGGCGTTGTTCTTCGGCAGCCTTATTCCTTTGTCGCTTAACAGCAAAGTAGGGGCAATATTACCGTTTATCTACGGAGTGGGGACAGGGGTTCCGGTACTCATATTTGCAGTAGCTATCGCCTTAGGCGTTACCTCGCTGAGCCATTGGTTTCATAGGATCACAAAACTTGAGTATTACACCCGCAGAATTACCGGAGTTATTTTTATCTTTGCGGGATTGTATTACATAGGAATTTATATTTTGAAGATATTTTAAGAGGACAAAAAATGGAACATGTTATTCATGAGGAGAGGCGCTTAAGTTTCTTTGAGAGATACCTGACTGCCTGGGTATTTGCTTGTATCGGGATAGGAATA
>JACROS010000086.1 GCA_016214325.1 Candidatus Omnitrophota bacterium
GGAACAAAACATCAACCACGCGCGCATATTCCTTCTCCCATCCGGGAAAATAAATCACTGGATCAAAATGAAATCCTACTTTATACCCGGCGCTTACGCATTTTTGCGCAGCTAAAAGACGCATAGATAAAGAAGCAGTATAAAATTCATTCTCAGAGATAATTTTCTGCGGATTTAATGACCAAGAAACCACGATATTCCCACTATGCCTTGCCTTTAGAAGATTAGTAACAAAATTGCTTTTTGTCTTAAATTCAAATGTCGCTTTTTTAATCTTACGAAAATAATCAATGATTTCTAAAGAGTACCCAGTGTATTCATCCAGGCTAAGAGAATCAGAAAATTCACCTGTACCAATACGCATGCCGCTTCGCTGATATTTATCAAACGCTTGGAAAAAACTTTCTATATTTGCCGGTAAAATAATCCCGCTTACATTAGAATACCCCTGAAGAAAACAATAAGAACATTCAAAAATGCAGCCAAAACCTAAATTAAAAACATGATACCCGCATCCAACTGCGCCGCCAGTACAAGGACAAGCTTTACAAAAATCATAATTTTCTCTGACAATAAACACTTTGTCCTGCCTATGGTTATAATCATTAAGAGTGAAATTACGATGCTTACAATGATAATCTTTTAAAGATTCAATCTGAAAAAAATCAGCTTCTGGAAACAACTCCCTAAAACGCCCAGAAAGAACAGAGTCCTGCACACTTTTCTCTACAAATATCTGCCGAGGATAAAACTTTATTTTTTCAACACTTAAAACATCCTCAGCTTTTAATTCCATTTTTGGCAAATATGGCCTTGATTCATTTTCTTCTAAATCTACTAAAGGATAGCGCCTGCTAAGTAAATATTTCTTTAATTGGCCATAGGAAGAATTGCCAACAGAATCAAGAATTTTATCTACCAGTATTCCGTCTTTCTTTGAAATTTCATACAAAAGACGAATAATCTCCTGCTTCTTATTTACACCAAAATTAGTAAATCTTGATTTAACGATTTCCTGAGCGCGTTTTAGGCGGAAAAACTCTTTTTGAAAGATTCGCATATGATATTTACTGCAGATTTTATAGAGGAAGCAATCTTTGTTTTTAATTCCTGCTCCATTTCAAAATAAAATTGCTTCTCGTTAATGATATCACTTACATAAAAAAGCGCAGCTGCCTTTAATTCACAATACTTAGCTGCGGCAAAAAAAGCCGAACATTCCATTTCAACCACATCTATTTGTTCTTTTATTAACAAGTCCTGCATCTGTTCTTCCAGTTTTAAACTGCCAAGAGTAGCGCAAGATACTTCCTTAACCCCTGTTCTCTGCCCAACATTTAACAAAACTGTCTTCAAATCAGCATCAGGATAAAAAACTTTATCCTTTTTAAACTTATCTATCAACAACTCGCTAAAACTCTCGTTTTCCCAGCATTTCGAAGGCACCACCAAACTTCCAATATCAAGCCCGGTATTTTTATGCACCAGGCCGCATGAACCAAAAAGAATAATATTCTTGCAGGCTGTCTCTTTAAGATACAAAACCGCATCTGCTGTAAACGCAGCCCCCATGCCAGTCTGAATAATTGTATATTCTGCGCTGTTTCCTGAACAAAATAGCTTACCCTTAGCTAAACTATCAACTTTAAGTTCTGCTAATATGCCCTTAGGCAACAATGGCAACAATATACAATTCTCTTTTGCCTCAGACGCATCCAGCCCAAATAAAGCTTTAAACTTTGTCATATTTCAATCAAATTATATTCCAAGTTTCCCAATCCGATTTCAGCAGCATGGGAAAACATCTGCTCGTATATTGCTTCTTGAGGATGATGCGTCTTTTGGCAATTAGAAATCACATCTGCCGTTGCCTTATCAAGGCTCAAAACATCAGTTGAAAAAAATATGCCGCAATTATCAAAAATCATTTTTGCGCTTTTATCAGATTCACAGTCACATCCTTTGGTAATGTCAAAAGCAAAATTGAAGAATAGTTTTTGCTTAAACTTTGAAAGAATAAAATTTGCCACGATATTCATACGCTTACAAAATACCAACGAATCCTCGTGCCAATTAATATAAACTGCATCAAATTTACAAGCCGCTATACACTCACCGCAGCCCACACAAACATTTTGATCAATAACGGACTTATTATCTTTTAGAGTAATCGCCTTTACAGGGCAAACAAGAACGCAACAACCACAACCAGTGCATTTCTTTTTAATAATACTTGGTTTTAATGATGAGTGCTGCACTTGTTTTGTTGGGCGCGCACTCATTCCCATAGCTACATTTTTAATGCCTGCAGCAAAACCGCTGATTATATGCCCGGTAACATGCGAACAAACCACCAGGCTATCTAACATCCCCACAAAAGAAGGAACCTTGATTGTCTTTATCAAAGCTTCATCTAAAGAATACTCCCTGCCGTCTTGCCCAAAAATACCGTCTGCAATAATAAAAGGAGCGCCCACCCGTGAGTGGCCAAAGCCTTTACTTTGAGCAAGATTTAAATGGTCCACTGCATTCTGCCTCTTGCCGTTATAAATTACGCAAGTATCAAACAAAAACGGCTTTGCTCCCTTATTTCTTATTTCTGAAACCAAAGCTTTTACCAAAAAAGGACTCAAATTATAAACACAAGCTGAATCACCAATTGTAAGCTTTATTGGAACAAATTCATCTTTTTTAAAAACAAAATTAGATGCGAGCTTACGCAGAATCTTTTTAAATCCAACTAGCCTTGTCTCAGAATCTTTTGAATTAATCCTGATAAAATAAACGTCACTTTTCATAGACATTCTTAAAATAACCTCCGAAGTTATGAATATAAATATTATACCTCTTTTTAGCAGATAACGCCGCATTTTTAATATCTTCTTCTATTTCTTTAAAAACTTTAGTATAAAATTCTCTATCTCTAAGCATACGCTCATAATCCTGCTGTAAAGAAGGCGCAACTGAAACAATCTTACTAATAATGTCTCTGATATTAGGCAAATTAAAATTCAAACATTCAAATTCTATTGTTTGGGCACCTTCAAGCTTCATAAAAATACCAGAAAAATCTGAAACAAAAGGTAAAACCGGAGAAAAATATGGAACTACGGACACCCCTTCACTAATCAGGGTTTTTATTGCCTGTTCACGCGATTTAAAATCCGGGCTCTTAGGCTCAAGCCCTGCCTTAAATTCTGGCCCAAAATTATTTAGGGTAAAATAAATCTTACGACAAAACCCTGCTTTTAATAACTCCAAATAATCCAAAATAGCTGGCGAGCGGGTTAGAATCACAAAATTAACGCCGTGCTTATTAAGAATGCCTAAAATCTTTTCTGTAATTTTATATTTTCTCTCTATCGGCTGAAAACACTCTGTAGTTGAACCCAATAAAACTTGCTTGGGTTTATTCTTGATAATTTCTTTTTCTAATAATTCCGGGGCATTAATGCGAATATCCACATACTCACCCCAAGGCTTATTCTTCCTGCTCACTACCCGATTTGCTCGTACATAACAATACAAGCAGCCAAATTCACAACCCATAAACGGATTAATTACAAAATCACCCAGCCCAATAGAAGTAGGATTAAGAATTCGCGTTATTTTTACCTCATTAAATTCAAGCATTTTTCTCAAGCAAATTCCCAATAAAAGACTTAGTAAACTTAAAACCATTCTCCTTAATCTTTTGCACAAAAACTTCCATTCTCTGGAGTGCAATTTTATTTATTTTGTAATCCGCATCTTTATCAGTATCAGTTCCGTCGTAATAAGTAAACGGATTTACCTGTTCAATTTTAGGAATTAACCCTTTGTTCTCTAAAATAAAGTCCAGGCTCTTTGAAAAATCATTCTCAGTTTCCCCCGGATACCCCACAATAATACTTACGCCAAAATTTAACCCGGCGCTATTAAGCTTCTCAAAGAAAGCAGCTGCTTCTTCTTTGTTAAAACCTTTTTGCATCTTTAAAAGCGTATTATTGCATCCAGACTCTAGGCCAATAAAAAGATTATAACAACCGCTCTTTTTCATTTCTAAGAAAAGTTCATCCGGCATATCACTGCGAATTGCGATTTGGGCTTCCCAATTAATAGAGCCAAAATTACTGATGATTTCTCTGCACAGCTGGCTAAATTTAATTAAGTCAGCATTAAGCAAAGAATCAAAGAAAACAAAATATTTTATCCCGTGCTTTTCTTTATAGAATTTAATTTCTTCAATCAGGCTTTTAACACTTCTGGAACGAAAACCTCGAAAAATCAATCTTTCAGAACAAAAACGGCATTTCCTGATGCATCCTCGCGAGAACTGTATTGGTAAAACTTTCTTTGAAGGATAATTATCTAAATTTAACCCATTATACCGGGGAAAATTTAAATCATCTAAATCATCCATTTGCTCAAATTCCGAAAACACGGAGCTTGTTTTACCTAAAACAAAATTTAATAAAGGCTTCTCTCCTTCTCCAACTACAAAATAGTCTGCCCGCTGAGAAAATGAATCGATAAAATTGGTTTTATTCTTAAAAAACTGCCGGCAAATTTCCGGCCCGCCAAGAATAATCTTAATTTCTTTTTTTCTAAACTTTAGCTCTTCAGTAAATTTTAGGGTTGTATAAAAATTGCTCTTGTAACAAGAAAATCCAACCATATCATAAGCAAGCATTTTTTCAAAAACAGCATCAAGCTCCTTAGAATATCTATTCTTTAATATATTAAACAAATCTTTTTCAAGGCGCACATTACAACTAACCAGCCACTCTTTTTTAAACGTATTCTCAACAAGATTATAAAAATAATTATTTAAATCATAAATCTCTGACGGAAAGCAATTCTTATCCAGGAAGGATTGCAAAAACCCCAAACCCAGAGGCGGCATTTTCGGCCAAAATGGTGGGGAAATTGTTAAAAGCAGTTGTTTGGACATTTTTCATGAAATTATTTATTCTTTAAACGGATTCTGCCGATTTTCTCCTGCAAATTTCCCATCGGGCAAATTACGCACCAACTTCTATGCTTAGTGGTTACCCCCAAGGCCAAAGCAATCACAGTAGTAATAATGCAGGCGCTTACAAAGACTGCCCCAATAGCAAATAGATTGCCTCCTGCACTAATGATCCTTAAAGAAATTATCAATAAAAACAGCACAAAAATCAACCAACGAAACCACTCCTTGGTAAATAGACGCGGAACCGGTTTGTTCGCGCTTATTTTTGAAACTACGATATCCATAAAAGCTCCCCGAGGGCAAAGATTCCAACACCAAAAACGACCCTTAAATATTGCAAGTATCAAGAAAAACGCCATCATTCCCACAACAACATATCCTAAGAGCGGAAAAAATAACCCTCCAATCAAAATAAGAGGTAAAAACCAAATCATAATTAATTGCGTCTTTTTCATTAAAAAGCTCCTGCTCTCAACCTTTTTTGCTTGCCTTAAATATAGGTATGCTATATTATTATCTTAGAGTAGTCTCTAAACATTGTCAACCACCAAAAAAAATATGTCTCCAAGAATCCTTAAACACCCGGAAAG
This sequence comes from Candidatus Omnitrophota bacterium, assembly GCA_016214325.1. Lineage (GTDB taxonomy): Bacteria > Omnitrophota > Gorgyraeia > Gygaellales > Profunditerraquicolaceae > JACROS01. Next base: position 5,545 of record JACROS010000086.1, read on the forward strand.
AAAATTAGTCCTGGAGAATTTCTTCTCGCTTACCGTATTACAGGGCCTAAGCTATGTCCTGCCTTTATTAATACTTCCTTATCTTATCCGCGTAATTGGAGCGGAGCGTTTTGGGCTAATTGCTTTTGCTCAAGCTTTTGTTCACTACTTTATGATTCTTACTGACTATGGATTTAGCCTTACTGCCTCAAGAAGGATATCTCTACACAAAGACAAAAAACATAAGGTAAAAACTATTTTCTCCTCGGTAATGACTGTAAAAATCATTCTTACCGCATTTAGTTTTCTTGTTATGCTTTTAATCATCCAGAGTGTGCCGCGCTTCAGGCAAGACTGGCTGATTTATATGTTTAGTTTCGGAGCAGTAACCGGAAACATCCTTTTCCCAACCTGGCTGTTTCAGGGAGCAGAAAGAATGAAATACGTTACCGCAATAAACGTAATTGGAGGATTAATTTATACAGCCTGCATCTTTATTTTTGTAAAGACTACTGCCAATTATATTTACGTGCCTTTACTTAATTCAATCCTTGCCCTAGGAACTGGTATTGCTGGAATGATTATCGCATTTAGAAAATTCGGCCTTGAATTTGTAGAACAGCCATTTGAACTTATTCAAGAGGAGTTTAAAACCGGATGGAGCGTATTTGTTTCTGTTATAGCAATTAACGCCTACACCTCAACGCGTATTTTTGCCATGGGGCTTCTAACTAACAATATCCTAACAGGGTACTACTCTATTGCCGAACGTATCGCCTATTTTATCCAGACTTTTCCTTTGGATTCTTTTTCTCAGGCGATTTACCCACGTCTTAACCGCATCTACCATAAAAATAAAAACAGGGCCTTAAAATTAATGCGTAAAATCCAAACCTCTACCACGATTACCTATGTAATAGCTATTCCAACTATAATTCTTTTAGCACCTTGGATTGTACAAATAATCTGCGGACAAAAATTTGAAACAGTAATCTTAAACTTGCGGCTCTTGCTTATTGCAGTATTTTTTGTATGCTCAAACGCCTTTAGAATTCAGTTTCTTTTAGTTTGTAACAGACAGGATATTTATTCAAAACTTCATCTTGCAGCAGCTATTGTGGGGCTCCCCTTAATATTTATTTTTGTATTTCTTTTTTCTTATCCGGGTGTTGCTATTTCGGCAATCACCATTGAGTTTGCCATTCTTTTAGTAACCAAACACACCATTAAAAAATACAGCATTTATTAAGGAGTAAAATATTTTGGAGCTTCGCCGATTTTCTTCAATAAACTATTAATCTCTGCCTTCAGCTCCATAACCCGCTGTTCTCGGCTAAGCATAACTTTGTTAAACTTCTCAAGCTGGCCAAGCTTGTCCTGTAACCCTTCCTGCATTGTCTTAAAATCAGTTATATCAAAAGAGTACTCTATCATATATATAAGCTTACCATTATCGTCAAAAACAGGATCCCCGTGTACTTCCATGATCCGCTGATTTCCTTCGCTGTCAAAGTGTATGTGTTCAGTTTTAACAGGCTGTTTTAACTTCTTTAACTCGCTTAATGGACAAATATGCGGGCTTGCACAAGGCACAGATGAATGATGGGTAAGCTCGTAACATTTTGAATTCTCGTTAAGCTGAGTAAAACCACAAGCCTTATTAGCAAAAACAATCTTGTAATTATTTACATCTACGACATAAAAAGGATGTTGAAGCGAATTTATAATCGTTTGCAAATATTTTACAGGGTCTTGTTGCATTTTCTCTCCTTTTGTTATAGTAGAATCTAATAATATTTAACAGGATCTAAAATTCCTGCTTTTTTAAACGCCTCGAGCCTTTCTCGACAGGTGCCGCACTTACCACAGGGTTTTCTTGCGCCTTTATAACAGGACCATGTCAAAGAATAATCCACTCCCAATTGCAGGCCTTTTTTAACAATATCTCCTTTATCCAGGCCCAAATAAGGCGCCTCTAACTGCACCGGCTGCCAATCTGCCAACAAAATTGCCTGCTTCATTGCATCAACAAACTCTTTTCTGCAATCAGAATATACTGCATGGTCCCCAGCGTGAGCGCCGTAAAAAACTTTCTTAGCATTTAAACTTATGGCAAACCCAACAGCCAAAGACAAAAAAATCATATTTCTATTCGGCACAACCGTTTGCTTCATACTCTCTTCCTTATAATTACCATCGGGAACGCTAATATCTTGTGAAGTAAGGGCACTGCGGTATAATAAATTTTTACCCACTCCGGATAAATCCGCTATTTTGTGCACAACATTCAGCTTCTTACAAGTCTTCTTGGCAAATTTCAATTCTTTGGAATGCTTCTGATTATAATCTATACTTAAGGCATATACTTGATAACCCTGGCTTAGAATATCATACAAAAGAGTGGTGCTATCCACGCCTCCAGAAAGAATAATTACTGCTTTTTCAGCGCTCATTAAATACTTCCTTTTTTATCTAACCTATAAGTCTTTTAATCTTACCCAATAATTCCCGCGGATCAAAAGGCTTAGTAATATAATCATCTGCCCCTGCTTCTTCTGCTACATTCGCAACATTCATAGCACTCGCAGTAAACAATACAACAGGAATCTTTTCATATTTATTATTGTGTTTTAACATCTTACAAAGCTCATCTCCGTGCATTTTAGGAAGAATTACATCCAGCAATATTAAATCGCAGACATCATTTTCTAAATAAGCTATTGCTTCTTCAGCATCAACCGCTGGTATAACATCATACCCAGAATACTTTAATCTGGTTGTTGCAACATCCATAATATCCGGCTCATCATCAACGACAAGTATCTTTTTTGCCATATTAAACCCTGTGCTCTTTTATTGGTAATGTAAAACAAAAAGCTGTGCCCCCGACATCTGTCTCTACCCATATTCTTCCTTTGTGTGCCTCTATAATCTTCTTGCAAATAGAAAGGCCCAGTCCAGCCCCACCCTTACCTCTACTCAACTGAGTAAACTCTTGAAATAGCCTTGGAATATTCTCCTTGTTTATACCTATACCCGTATCTTTAACCACAACCTGGATAAATCCAACATCTCTTTTTGTACTAATATTAACCCCGCCGCTATCAGTAAACTTATAAGCATTATTAACAAGATTAGTTAAAACTTCTACAATCATATCCCGATCAAATTCTACCTGAGGAAGATTATTACTAAGATGCAACTCAAAGAATAAACCCTTTTTATTAAATAAAGGCCTCATGGTATTTTCTACACTCTTTACTATTTCATTAATATCATTACTTTCCATTTTAAAATCCATTTTCCCAGACTCAAGTTTCTGAAAATCTAAAACCGCAACTATTAGCCTATCCAACCTATCCACATTATTTTTAGCTATAGTCAAATATTTTACCTGCTCGTCATTAATCTCACCGGTTATTTTATCTAAAACTAAAGAAATCCCTTCCTTGATTGAAGCAAGAGGTGTTCTTAACTCATGAGAAACCATACCTGTAAACTGCGTTTTAATATGAGCTGCATCCTGCAAATCATTCATAATATGCAACATTGCCCTTTGCATTCGGGTTAACTCTCTATCATGCTCCTCAAGGTCATTTCTTTTATCCTCCAAATCCTTGATAACTGCCATAATCTGACGCATATCTCTAGCCACGCCAACAATACCGACAATCTCTTTATTATGACGCATTAACGAACCGCTAAAATTAATGGGAATTTTACTACCTTGTTTAGTAAAAAAAGTTAACCCAATATTATGCACAACTCCTTCATCAAATATTTTATTAAAGTATTTATGCAATATTTCTTCTTCTTCTTGCACAAAAATCTTCTTTATTGGCTGGCCAACAAGCTCATTTTCCTGATAACCCAACAAATCACATAAAGCCTTGTTTACTCCCTTTATGGTGGCAGTATGGCTAATCACAACTAAACAATCCACCATTGAAGCAATAATTGAATCAGTATAATCTTTTGCTGACACAAGCTCTTCTCGGGCTTTCTTTAAACTTTTAACCATTGCGTTAAAAGAAGCTGCTAGTTGGCCTATCTCATCTTTTGAACTTACTGCCATCTGAATATTCAAGTTACCACTGCTTATTTGAGCTACTGCCCAGCTCAATTTAATTATTGGTTGTGAAAAATAATGAGAAAAAAATAAAATAATTATTAAGGATAAAAAAACTGCAAAAATAAACAATCCGATCATCCTGTTTCTTAGCTGATTTGCAGGCGCAAAAACTATTTTTTCAGGCACAGCCAAGATAACTTTCCAGCCGTTTCCCATAAAATCAAGATATCCTTTTTCTTTAGCAATAACCTCAAAATTATTTTTGTTAATCCTACA
>JACROS010000002.1 GCA_016214325.1 Candidatus Omnitrophota bacterium
CAACTGAGCTACGCCGGCAAATCATCTTAATTCTTTCAAAAGATATTTAAAAACAAAGTTTTATCGCCCGAGGAATATTTTCAATTAAATCCGAAGCAATTAAGCCAAGTTTAGTTTTTTCTTTGGCTGCTAAATCACCGGCTAAACCATGCAAATAAACAGCATACTTTGCAGCTTCAAAAGCGTTTAATCCTTGCCCAAGAAAACTTGCAATTATGCCGGCAAGAACATCTCCTGTTCCTGCAGAGCTCATGCCAGAGTTTCCGGTTTTATTCTCAAAACAATTGCCCTGGCCATCCACAATAATCGTCCGATACCCCTTTAAGACAACTGTAATATTATAATCGTAAGCTAATTTTTGTGCAACCTTTTTTCTATTTCCCTGAACTTCTCTTATACTAGTCCCCAAAAGCCTAGACATCTCACCCGGATGTGGAGTTAATATAATTTTAGGTTCTTGTTTACCAGCTTTCTTTAAAATGTTCAAATGCCCTGCTAATGCATTTATTCCATCAGCATCAATAACAATAGGCTTATGAATTCTAGTAATTATTTTACGTATTAAAGATTGAGTATTTTTATTTTGAGAAAGCCCTGGCCCCACTACTAATACATCAGCTTTTTTTGCAAAATTTCCAACATCTTTAAATGCAGCTAAACCTAATGTTATTTGCCTTGTTTGCGGCAAAGGCAAAGTCATAATTTCAAGAGGCTTAATTTTGATTACCGCACTGATAATGCTTTTAGGAATACCTAAAGTCACTAACCCTGCCCCGGAGCGCATTGCTGCAGCAGCACAAAGAACAGCAGCTCCAGAAAACTGCGCCGAACCAGCAAGAATAAAAATGTGGCCAAAATCCCCTTTCTGAGAATCAGGCTTTCTTTGTAACAATCGCAAAGGCAGTCGCATAACTTTTTACATGAGAGATAGAAATATGTACATCGCAATTCTTACCCCGGCCATTTAAAATACTACAACACGGCCGGCCTTCTTTATCGTTAATTATCTGCACATCTTTCCATCCCAAATCCGCATCACCCATCGCCTTAAAAATTGCTTCTTTTGCCGCAAATCTTCCAGCAAGATGCTGGTATAAACTACCCCGAGTCTTAGCATTCTCTAATTCATCAGCCGTAAACAAACGATTTAAAAAAGCGTCTCCCCATTTTTCAACCGCCTGTTTAAGGCGCCTTACTTCAGTAATATCAACCCCGGTACCAATAATCATATTAGAGCCTTCATTTCTTTTATTGCCTGAGCCAAGCCAACAAAAACCGAACGGCAAATTATTGAATAACCAATATTTAATTCTTCTATTCCAGGAATTTTAGCAACCCGGCTGACATTATGATAATTTAATCCATGCCCAGCATTAACAATCAAGCCAATTTCTCTAGCAAATACTGCCGAAACCTTGATTTCTTTAAAATATTTATCTGCTTCTGACTTGTTTTTAGCATCAGCAAATCTTCCAGTATGAATTTCAATTATCTTCGCTCCTAACTTCTTTGCAGCAGATATCTGTTTTTTATCCGGATCTATAAAAAAGCTTACTTCAATATTATTTTTTTCTAATTCCTGAACAGCTTTTCTTATTTTATAAGAATTATTTATTACATCTAACCCGCCTTCAGTAGTTAGCTCCTGCCTCTTCTCAGGCACTAATGTAGCCTGATCAGGCCCTGCTTTACAAGCTATATCCACAATCTCATCTGCAATTGACATCTCAAGATTTAAACGCGTACGTAAAACTTTTCTTAAACTAAAAACATCTTTGTCATTAATATGTCTGCGATCCTCGCGTAAATGCACCACTATAGAATCAGCACCAGCAGCTTCAGCTGCTATTGCGGCCATAACTGGCTCTGGCTCAATGCCTCGGCGGGCCTGTCTTAATGTCGCCACATGGTCAATATTTACCCCTAGCTTCGGCATCTTAGACATTAAACCTTGCTATTTCACCTTTAACATAAAACCAAACAATCACCGCAAGAATCAAAGAAACAATTTTTAAGATTGGGTGATATGTAAAACAATGTTTTATGCGATAACTAACGGGAACTTTTTCTTTACTCATTTTCTTTCTTTAGTTTTATAAGCTCTCTTGCTTTTATAAATAAATCATCCATGCTTAAATCCTTGTACATCCGCCCTCTATAAACCAATGCAATATCTTGCCTCTCTTCCGAAACCACAATAATAAGAGCATCGGTTTCATCGCTTAAGCCAAGTGCAGCCCTGTGGCGCGTTCCAAACACACGGCTCAACTCCTGATGCTGGTTTAACGGGAAAAGACATCCTGCCGCAGCGAGGCGTCCATGTTGAATAATTACTCCTCCATCATGAAGCAAGCTCTTGGGAGTAAAAACAGTTTCCAATAAATCCGCAGAAATCTTTCCGTCAATAATAACCCCGCTTTCAATATAAGCAGTCAAAGGATCGTTTTTTTCTATAGCAATCAACGCCCCTATTCTTTGCTTAGAAAGGTTATCTGCAACACTGAATATTTCTTTTAAAATTGAATCCCACTCTTCCTGGCGTAAAGATGTCCCAAACAAATTACGCTGCCCAAGCCTGGCCAGGCCCTGCCTAATTTCAGGAGCAAAAATTATAAAAATTGCAATAACAGAAATTGCAAAAAGTTTTGTCATCAACCAATCAAGAATACTAAAATTAAACAACTGGAATACAAAAAATATCACCAAAAGTATTACTATTCCCCTTAAGACCTGTATCGCACGAGTACCTTCAAAGAAAAGCATGATATGATAAATCAAAAACCATAAAATAAGAATCTCCACTACCGGACGCCAATGAATTAAAATAAAACTTAAGTTATCCATTTATCGCCTCATAAATCTTTAATGCTTCTTTAACTTCTTTAATATCATGAACTCTTAATATGCTAGCACCTGTCAAGGCAGCTAGCACACAACTTGAAATAGTCCCAATTAATCTTTCATTAGGATTAGCACCTAAAACTTTACCAATAAAAGATTTTCTTGAAGTTCCTACTAAAATCGGCCGGCCCAAGACCTTGAATTCGGAAAGCTTATTTAAAATCTCTAGATTATGTTCAACAGTTTTCCCAAATCCAACACCAGGATCAATAATAATTTTATCTTTGTCTATCCCTGTTTCATGAGCACGATTGATTGCAGAATTTAAAAACTCAATAATCTCAACAATCAAAGATTTGTATTTTGGATTATTCTGCATATTAGCCGGAGTACCTTTCATATGCATAATCACAAGTCCAGCTTTATACTTAGCAACAATCTTTGCCATTACCGGGCTTCTTAAACCAGTTATGTCATTAATGATTAAAGCGCCATTATCTAATACAGCTTTAGCAACTTCAGGCTTATAAGTATCAACAGAAATCGGGACATTTATTTTTTTAGCTAACAACTTAATTACAGGAAGCACTCTTTTAATCTCTTCTTTTGCAGATATCACCTTTGCCCCTGGACTAGTTGATTCTCCGCCAGTATCAATAATATCAGCACCATTTTGCACCATTCTCTGCGCTTGATTTTCAATGGTAAGCAAACAACGGTCCATAGCCGACGAATACAATCCATCTCCACTAAAAGAATCCGGAGTTAAATTTAATACTCCCATCAAGTGAACACGTTTTCCTAAATCAAGTTTGTGTTTACCCAATTTTAAAATAAAGTTAGAGCACGAATAATTCTTCAAAGAACACAACAACTCCTCAGAAACTTTATTTAAACCAAATGGCTGCCGGGAAATCTTTTGGGCAAGAAGGTTAAACTGTAAATAATTGCCCATTACCAAGCAATCTGTTTTCTTTACCTGTCCGGTTAAAGCACCGCGGCTAACAGCAACATCTCCCCCCAAAGAAAGCATGTCTTGCTTAAGTATATTTGCTGCAATATTAGAAATAGAATTTAATCTCACTAAATAATGCATCGCCTTAGGCGCCATTATCTCAATGCCATAGGGATCAACTTTAATTTCCTGCATTATCCTTTTAGCTTGCGTAAGATTAGATACTTCAAGTATTCGAATCATTTTGTATTCTAAACAACGTCTTTTTTCTCAATGCCAAGCAATTGCTTCACCGCTTCTCCGTCCATCACTTCTTTCTCAAGTAAAGTGTTAGAAAGCATTTTTAATTTATCTAAGTTTGCCTTTAATGACTCTCTTGCTTTGGCATATGCCTCATCTACAAGTTTCTTAACTTCCTCATCAATAAGACGTGCGGTATCATCACTATAATTCCTCTCTTCAGCAATATCCCTGCCTAGAAAAACTAGGCCTTCACGCCTGCCTAAAGTCATATGGCCCAATTTATCAGACATACCAAACTGAGTAACCATCCGACGCGCCATTTGCGTAGCCATTTCAAGGTCATTTTGCGCCCCAGTTGTTACCTCGCTTAAACAGAGTTCTTCTGAAGCCCTTCCACCAAGCATCATGGTTATTTCTGCAATCAATTCTCTTTTTGTCCAATAATGCCTGTCTTCAAGCGGAGGAGTAAACGTATATCCTCCGGCCAAACCACGAGGAATAATGGAAACTTTCTTTAAGGGATTTACTTCCGGAAGAAGCAAAGACAATAAAGCATGGCCTGATTCATGGAGAGATGTAATTTCTTTTTCTTTCTTAGACATAATGTGGCTCTTTTTCTCTGGCCCCATTAACACTCTTTCTACCGACTTCTCAAAATCAATCATTTCCACGGTTTCTTTATTATGCCTTGCAGCCAATAACGCCGCTTCATTACAAAGATTAGCAAGGTCAGCTCCTGAAAAACCCGGAGTCTGAGAAGCAAGGGACTTGAGATTAACATTTTCTGCAAGCTTAATTTTTCGAGTATGCACCTTAAGAATCTCTTCACGCCCCCTAATATCAGGCAAATTAACTATGATATTTCGGTCAAACCTGCCCGGACGCATTAATGCCGGATCCAACGTATCTGGCCGGTTAGTTGCTGCAATAAGAATCAGCCCTTGCAAAGTATCAAAGCCGTCCATTTCAACAAGCAGAGCATTTAAAGTCTGCTCACGCTCATCGTGCCCGCCGCCAATTCCAGAAAATCGAAGCCTTCCAACAGCATCGATTTCATCAATAAAAATTATCGCACCTTTACCCGAAGTCTTTGCCGCACGCCTTCCCTGCTCAAACAAATCACGCACTCTGCTTGCTCCAACCCCTACAAACATCTCCACAAAATCAGAACCAGAAATACTAAAAAAAGGTACGCCTGCTTCACCAGCAACTGCCCTGGCAATCAAAGTCTTTCCGCATCCAGGAGGCCCAACCAATAAAACTCCCTTTGGAATCTTGCCTCCTAATTTCTGAAACTTTTTAGGGTCCATCAAGAAATCAATAACTTCTTTTAACTCTTCCTTTGCTTCATCAACCCCTGCAACATCTTTAAATGTAGTTTTCTCAGTTTCAGAATGAATCTTTGGCCTGATTTTACCGAATGACATGATCCTTGAACCCAACTGCTCACCACGTGCAGCCATAAACCACCAAAAAAGTATTAAAAGAAAAATCGGGCCCAAATTAAAAAGCAGCCCCGCCCAGAAAGTGCGCGGCGGCTTTACATCAAAACTCTTTAAATTTTGGCGCATTAAACTTAAAAGCTCTTGGTCATTATCCGGTATGTGAACGAAAAATTTAGAATTATCTGTAAGCTCACCCTGCAAAACTGTCTCTGTCTTTGTAACAAAACGTATTTTCTCAGGATTTTCTTTTAAAAGATGATAAAAATCACTGTAGCTTTTTTCCTGAGGCAAGCCTGGAAAAGGGCCGCTCATAGAATTTATAACAATCAACACGATTAAAATTGCAAAAATTAACCCAAACGGAATTCGTTTTAAAACATTATTCTTTTTTAACTTATTATTTGCCATACTCTCCTCTATTTTAATAGTTAATTTAATTTGGAATATTTATTATAACTTTAAGTATATAATAAATCAAGTATTTATGCTATTTTTTCTAGAATAAAAAACAAGAAAATGCTTGTTTTTTAGCACTGAAACCTCTTTAGGCAGGTCAACTATAGAATTAACCGGGCGATTAGATAAAAGATCCTCAATTTCTTTAATATGTTGAAAACTAATGCTGCGAGTATCTCCTTTAATATAAGAAATTGCCTTACGAAAAACTAGGCGCTTAATGGCGGGGTGCAAAGAACCAAGCTTCTTAAGATTAATCCTCGTTCTTTTACCCTTAATAAATTTTTCAGCAATTTCTTCAAGACAATCATAATCAGCCCCTAAACTCTGAGCAGTATTTGCTAAGATTTCCTTTATATTCTTATTATATTCTCTTTCTAGAAGTGGTAAAAGCTGATTACGAATCTTATTTCTAAAGTAAATATCCTGAGAATTAGTACTATCAATACGCGGCTTAATATTCTTTTCTTGCAAATATTTATTAATTTCAGCTCTTGTTATCTCAATCAAGGGCCGAATAATCTCAAAATCAGCAAATTTTCTCTTAGGAATAATTCCTCCTAAACCAAAAAGCCCGCTTCCGCGCAAAAAACGCATCAATACGGTTTCTGCCTGATCATCAAGATTGTGCCCTAAAGCAATTTTCTTTGCATTTATTTTCCTTGCGGTGGTAAATAAAAACTCTAGCCGGGCATTTCTAGCTGCCTCTTCAAAAGAGCCATTAATCACAAATTTTTTGACATTAATCTTGCCACAAGTAACAGGAATACCGAGTTTTTCTGCAAGCGCTTTTACAAATTCCGCATCTTTATAAGAATCCTTGCGCAACATATGATCAAGATGAGCAACATGCAGTGTAAGATACATTTCATCTTTTAAGCTTTGCAGCAAGAATAGCAAAGCCAAAGAATCCGGCCCCCCGGATACTCCGATAACAATACGGTCTTTGTTTTGAATCAAATTGTTATTCTTGATTGTAACTCGGGCTTGTTTTATAAACATTCTAAAAAATAATTAAGGGCGTTCCTTGATTTTATTACAAGAAGCGCCCTCATTTAAAAAATAATATAATTTACAAATATCTTTCAATCTTTTCTAATATTTTATCTGCTGCTTCTTTATCGCCATCAATGGCACCAACTCTTACATCCACTCTTGAATGCTTTTCGGTAATTCTACGCACATCAATCCAGATAGTCTTACCATCATTATACTCGCTCATAATCTGGGCAATATTTTTGTCTACGGTTGTTTTAGTTACCTCAAGCTTCAATGAATGCAGAGCTTTCTTAGAAGCCTCTATAGTTCTTTCAAATGAACCATCGACTTCCCGGGATAATTTTCCAGAAAGCCAAACTGCGGTACCACTACCTCCGGCAGCACCTGCTAATAAAGGAACACAGCCTGCTAAATTTAAAGAAAACAAAAAAAGAAAAATCAAACTCATATCTTTCTTATTCATTTGCTCTCCCTTTCTTTAATGCAAAAAAATATTAGTGGCGGCGACTAGATTTCAAGCCGCCTGCTATACAATTATCTGCGGCGTAGTCCCGACCAGCTTATTTTATTTATCAGTCGGGAAAACCACCGCTATAAGCATTAGTGGCGGCGAGAGGATTTAAACCTCTGACAAATCGGGTATGAGCCGACTACTCTATCAGACTGAGTTACGCCGCCGAAATCTAATTATCAATAATATCAACAGGTCCTTGCACCTTCGGTGCAAGGATTAATTCGCCGCAAAGTAATAGCGGTCTCATTAAGTATGAGCCGCGTGCTCTATCAGGCTGAGCTACTCCGCCGAAATTTAATTATAAAATATTACAACGAGCAAATATTATACCAAAATTATTTAATATCCAAAGATTTTTTTAGAAAATAATATTAACCCGACTGCAACCGCATTGATTGAAGCAATTAGAACTACCGCAGCTGAAATATCCTTCACCAGCTTAATAAGAGCATTGTATCTTCTTGTAGTCAAATCCAGCACCAGCTCAATCGCAGTATTAAATATTTCTGCCATAAAAACCAGAGTAATTGTAATACAAAGAGCGACTAATTCTATTCCTTTTAGCTTTAAATAAATTCCTCCTAAAAAAGCTGCAATTCCAAAAAGAAAAATTACACGCATATTGCGATGATATAAAAATAAATACCCTATCCCCACAATCGCGTATTTAAATCCATTTAAAAACCCTCGAAAACGAAAAAGATGACGGAAAACTTTTAATCTTTTAATTCTATTTTTTCCTATAAGCATCTAAATAGGCATCACAATAAATCTGCTTGTTTAATATCAACTCCGCAGTTATTATTTCATCCATCAAATCTTTATCTAAAGGATTCAGTATTGCAGCATCTAATCCGCATGCTTGAGCCATAACTGCAAAAGTACGATTTATTAACAACCTCTGTTTTGCACCCTGAGAGACATTACTTAAACCAACAACAGTCTTTACAGATGGGCCGGCAATAACCTTAAACTCTTTTATTGACTCCAGTATATCTTGCATTTGAGCCTGAGCAACATTCACCGGCATCAATATAGGATCAAGAAAAAGATCCTCTAAAGAAAACCCCGCATCCGAACAAAAAGAAACTATCGTTGCTGCCAGCTCTAAACGCTGATCCTTATTTTGAGGAATACCTTTTGTATTTATGGTAATTCCTATTAGCTTAGCATTATATTTCTTTGCCAAAGGAACCAACACCTCTAATTTCTCAGAATCTGCAGTTGTAGAATTTATAATTGCCTTACTCTTTAATACTCTTAAACCTGATTCAATAACCGCAGGCTTGCTGGAATCTAACACCAAAGGCTTATCAGTTACCTCCTGAATTACATTTACAAGCCAAGCCATATCCGAAAGAGCATCCTTTAATACTGTTCCACAGCTAATATCCAGAGCATCTGCTCCAGCATTAATTTGATCAAGAGCACACTTTTGTATTACATCTTTATTCTTTTCTTTAATTGCCGTGCCGATATTGGCATACATGCCATTGATCAATTCACCAATTATATACATACTTAATCGCCCTTTTTCGCTACCAAGTTATCCACATATTTATTAATCTTTTCAACAGCCTTTGGATGCCGCATTACCAAAAGATCTGCCCCAGCTTGAATTAAAGCCGCTGCAGTAATAACTTCCCAAGCAATCCCTCTTTCTGGTTCAGGCCCCCAAGCCGGAAATTCTCTTTGCGAAATCATTGCTTCCTTTGTCCGCCAGGTTTCTTGCTCTACAAAACATACAAACGGGCTTCTTACAGTTTTATCGCCTGCTAAAGCTGCAAGCCTTGCACGCTCCATAATTGAATACGCATACTCAAGGCCGTATCCTAATGGCCCAATTGTCGGATTAATCACAATCCTATCAAGCGAAAGGCCCATATCAGAAATCAAAATATTTAACTGCTTTGCAATATTGATATCAATTGGAGATTCAGCAATTATGTTATGCCCGTCAGCTAAAACTGCGCCAACAAGAGTCTTATAATTTTCCTGAACAGCACTGCCAACAAGACAACGCTCAGACTTTGCTGCCTCGCAGCAAAGAGGCAAAACCTGACCATCTTTCTGGTCGTCTCCTGAACCAATAATAACTAAAGGTACACTGACTTTTTTTAATAATTGAGAAATAAACTTTGCTGAATCATCTGCACTTTTATTCCCAAAATCCGGATGTGCACCCTGCATACGCACACAAAGAATCTCTGCCTTATATTCACTAACACATTTTTCAGCCCAGGCAAACGGATCATTTACAACACTGCCAAAAGATTTCATCAAATCTTGCGGCCAATCTGTTGGAGGAATATCCCAAATCTCAAAAGCAATTACCGGCTTATTTGGCAAAGCTCCTTCTTG